>CABQGZ010000013.1 GCA_902463835.1 uncultured Lachnospiraceae bacterium | reverse complement strand
TCCACCACCCAAGCAGCGGATTCGGATACTCCGTGAGCAGTTCAATATGCCTGGCCCCGTGGATCAGATAAGCCTTGATCTTCTCCCCGTACAAAAACGGATCGTTGCCCTCCACGATCCCCCACTGCATCAGAAGGGCGGCGCTTCCAGTCACAAAGGGTGTGGCCATGGAGGTGCCGCTTCTGGTGTCATAGCCGCCTCCGGGCGCTGCGGAGGTGATGTCCACACCGGGAGCTGCGATATCCGGCTTCACCTGCCTGGTCTGCCGGGTAAAACCCCTGCCGCTGAACTCCGCCAGCCGCCGGAATCTTGCGTCATAGGCAGCCACTCCGATGGCCTTCATTGCGGTGGAGGGTATGGTCAGCGTGGTCTCCTCCACCGGAAGCAGAAACCCGGTGGACGCATTCAGCGCTCCCTGAGAGGGCAGCCACAAGTCGTAATTGCCCTGCACGATCCGTCTGGGTATCAGAATAATCTCCCAGATTCCGCTGTCAATGTAGGAATCCGCCGGAATAAAATCCACATAAATCTCCTGATACATACTGTAGGGGCTGGGCTCCCCGTAGTACACCAGAAGCTCCGTCCCTCCTAGTGTAAAGCGCTGGGGGCCCAGCACCTGTGCAAAGGGTCCCACCTGACGGCCTGCCGGAGATCGCAGCGCGATGTCATAGTCATCTGCATAGGATTTCCAAAGCTGAAAATTCAGTGTCGTCTCAAACTCCCCCACCGCCAGCTCGATCACCTGCTCCTGCCCTTCCGACAGAAAGCCGGAGACATGGCCTCTGGCATTGCCCTCATTCCCTGTCCCGATGGCAATGGAGCTCTTCCAAAAGCTGGAGATATCATCGATAAAGGTCTCCAGAAGAGAGCTGCCGCTGTGAGATCCATAGGTATTCCCAAAGCTGATATTGACTGCAACGGGCATCTGGTATTCCAGCGCCTTTGCGATCACATAATTCAGCCCCTCCATCAGCTCTGTGGTCCTCGGAAAGGAACGCTCCCCGGGCGTGCCAAGCTTCACAACCAGAAGAGGGCTCTCATAAGCCACCCCTCGATACAACCCATCCATGGCCCGGCCGTTCCCTGCCGCAATCCCCGCCACATGAGTGCCGTGGCCGCTAAGATCTCTGGAGGGCACGATCCGGTATCGCTCCGCCTCTGTCCCGGCCAGGAGCGCCTCATTGATCTGGTCGGCTGTGAATTCCCGATCCAGGGACTGATCCCACAGATTTAAGATCCGGGTAGAACCGTCCTCCTTCCGAAAATCCGGATGGGCATAGTCGATGCCGGAGTCCAGCACAGCCACCAGTACCCCTGCCCCAGTCAGATTGTACTGAGCAGTCTGCAGAGGCGGGATACAGGAAGCACGCTTCCCCTGATTTACAGCAAAAAAAAGCCGTTTCGGCTTTTCCACAAATTCCACCTCAGGTGCCGCAGCCACCACATCGATCAGGCTGTCCGGCACCTTTAAAATGGCATATTCATTCATCATTTCCCGCACTTGTATCCCTGGATATTCCTCACCAAGCCGGGCAATATTGCCGGAGTATTTTACGATCAGATCCCAGGACTGATCCTCCGGCTCATACCCCACGCCCAGATTCAGAGACTTCTGGCGTTCCCTGGGTGTTGCGTCCAGCGCCAGATTCAGTAAATTTTCAAATTTTTCATTGTCCATACAATCTTCCGGATTCCGCTTCTTTTGTCTAATCTATCACCGTTCATATCCGAATATGCAAAGAAATTCAAATGTGTACGTAATCTTTATTACTTCTGCGTCACAATCCCATTTTCATCGATGGCAACACCGTAGGAGATCTCCTCAATAAACCGAAGCATATCCGCTCCCTCCTGACCGGTCAGCTCTCTCGTCTTGGCACCAGCAGTGGCAACCGGGATCACAGTAAGCACACTCTCCCCGGATTCCTTCCACAGAACCTTCAGCATGTAGGTGCTGGCCATATTGGGATTAAAAATAAAATTCCCCAGGCTGTACACAATGGGTTTTCCCTGATAATACTCAATCCCCTGCGGTACATGGGGATGGGATCCCACCACCAGGTCCGCGCCGGCATCGATATATGCTTTTGCCAGGGCGCGTTGGTAATCCACCGGATGGTTTGTCCGCTCCACGCCCCAGTGCACATACACTACCACATAGTCACACTGCTGGCGTACCTTTTTTATCGCTGCCACAAGCGCCGTGCTGTCGTAGGTGCAGAACATCCCCGGCTGCCGGTTCTCGATATTCCAGGACACCACCGGGATCACCCTGGACGCAGACAGGACGCCTACCGTCCTTCCCCCGCGCTCCAGAAGGATGGGCTGCTCCGCACGTTCCTTAGTCTCACCGGCTCCCGCGTAGGGAATCCCAGCCCCATCCAGCGACTGAAAGGTATCCAGCAGCGCATCCTCGCCGTAATCCAACGCATGGTTGTTGGCCAGACTCACCACATCCACTCCCATATCCCCGAAGGCGGCAAGATAGGAAGGATCCACCCGGAAGGTGTACTGCTTGTTCGCCATAGGGGTGCCTCTGGTGGAAAAAGGAAATTCCTGGTTGATCATCGTGATATCCGCATTTACCATCTCGTTTTTCAGATACTCCGACAAGATACCGTCGATTCCCCGGCTGTCGTAATTACCCCGGACAGCGCTTCCCATCATCACATCCCCGGTAAACACCATGGTGGCATCCTGTATTGCGGACACCTGTGAGCCAGGCTTGTCCTTCTCACCGTCCCCCGTCTTGTCTCCGGAAAGGGATCCATTGCCGTCACCCACAGCTTTGTTCACTCCCTCACTTCCATTTTCATTCAAATCCCCGCCTGTCTTATCCTCCAGCTTCACAGAGCTGCCGCCTGCATTCGCCTGGGCGCCATTCACCTTACCGTCCTCATCAGGCCCGGCCTTCCGCCCGCTCTCTCTCCATAAAAACAGCCCCAAAACCGCTGCCAACGCCAGGATTACGATCACACTGATCACCGCTGTCACTCTCTGTACTTTTCCCATGGGTTCCTCCTAAAAATCGTAGTATCTTCTTCATTATATCATTGATTTTTCCCGAAATCAATGGTACAATAGCTTCCAGGATACATTGAGAAAGGAAGGAATCATAGTATGTCACCATTTTGGATTGTAATGATTGTCATTAGTGTGATCTTGATTGCAGGAATTGTTGTTTTATATATCCTTGGCAAGAAATCGCAGAAGAAAAAAGAAGAACAGGACGCCCAGATTGCTGCCAATGCGCAGACCATGTCGATGTTGATTATTGATAAGAAGCGAATGCGCTTAAAGGACGCCGGTCTCCCAGCCATGGTTCTGGAGAATACCCCCAAGCTTCTGCGTCGCTCCAAGGTTCCCATCGTGAAGGCCAAGGTTGGCCCTAAGATCGTTACCCTGATCTGCGAAAATGAAATCTTTGATCTTGTTCCAGTGAAAAAAGAGGTAAAGGCTGTTGTCAGCGGACTTTATCTGACCGGTGTGAAAGGACTGCGGGGCGGTCTTGAGACAAAGAAGAAGAAAAAAGGCTTTATGGCAAGATTGAAAGCGAAGGCAGAAGAAGCGCAGGCCGAGACAAAGCCCGCCAAAAAGAAAAAATAATCAGCTCCTTTTCAATTTCCCGCTTCTCTCATTCTCGAAAACCGGTATTCTCCAGCAAGCTGCAGCATCATCGGCAGCAGGCAGACGCATCCGTATGCTGTATAGAATACTGCGCTGGCCGGCGTGATCCGGTTCACGATAATCCTTGGATCATACAGCGCGTCTGTCTGATCCAGCAGCATTCCCATCAGAACCACGGTAAAGCAGGCAGACATTCCCAGTACAAGGCTTCTGTCCCTGCCATCGAACCGGTAGATAGAGAAGGCAGTTCGCCCCCTTAACCCATAGCCCCGACTCCTCATGGAGTCGGCGGTGCGGATGAAGTTCTCAATGGTCCAGGTAAACACGATGGAAACGATTCGAAAAAAATTACGCAAGCGTCGTAAAATACTCCCCTGGCCCAGTCCTCTTCCGATGCACTGCTGCGCCGTATGTACTTTCCGGGCATAGTCCCGGATGCGCGGAACCATCCGCAGCAGAATGGACAAAAAAAGCGACAGCTTCGGCGATATCCGCCCAAAGAGATACACCACCTTGTCGCTTGTCACCACCGCATGAATACAGGAAAACCACATCAAAAACGACGCCGCCTTCCCGGCGATCACCATCCCATATACAAGAGATTCCAGCGTAATCTGATTTCCAATAAAATTACTTCTCAGATTTGTGATTCCAAAATGATTGTAAGAGGCATAGATTACCATATACAACACCATCAGCGGAATCAGCAGCAGGTTGAACACTGCCGCCCGTTTTCCATTGAGCACAATGGAATAGAGGAACGGACACAGGTAGGAAATAAGCAGAAATACCGGCTGGTCAAAGGTTACCGCCGCGGCTGTCGCTCCGACAAAAAACAACAGCTGTATGGCTGGATGATAAGAATCGAAACGCACCTTTTATTCCTCCATCATCCCATATTTTGTCTTGATCCGATCCAGTTTTTCAAACATCGGACCGGAGGCCAGCAAGAGAGTCACAGCCGTAGCCAGCCCATGCATCGCATTCACCGGCAGGCCGGACAGATAGATGGCTGCAACACTCTCCGGATTGATCACTGACAGCATGGTAAAGAGGCTGCTGGAGTCGAGAATCGGCCCTACTACAAGAATCACCACCGCTCCGCCAAAGATGCATAGCGGCAGCCGCTTCTTACTCAAAAAGCCATGCCGATACAGCAAGCCTGCCAGAAAGCCTGCCACCCCATAGGCAAACATCTGCCAGGGCGTCCAGGGTCCCTGGCCGAAAATGAAGTTGGACACAAAGCCCGAGAGAGCCCCCACAAGGAAGCCCGCCTCCGCGCCAAAGGCAATGCCTGCAATGATAATCATCGCTGTCATGGGTTTAAAATGGGGAACCCAGATGAAAAGCGCCCGGGACATCACCGCAATAGCGCACATCACCGCCAGCACCACCAGCTCCCGGGCCTGGGGCTTTTGCTTCTCAAATGCCAGAAAGAAGGGTATCATCGTATACAGGATGATCAGCAGGCTGGTGATATAGAACTGCCTGTCTGCATACCGCCAGCTCAGATAGAGCGTAGCCGGGATTACGACCACGATCAGAAGCAGCGCAATCCAGGTCTGCCTCTTTCCTCCTTTTTTCCTACTGCTCTGTAATTCTGTTTTTTCCTCTGTCTTCATACAGATGCACACTCCTTTTCCTTATCCGTTCTGCCTGCACAAGGCGATCACATCCTCGTTGGTGACGGCATTGTCAAACACATGGCGGCTCATGCGGTTTGCCGCTGTGGTATAAAAGCTGTTCTGGGAGAAGAACCTCCGGGGCGTATTAGTAGTGATGACGCCTCCGTCAAAAAACATGGACACGCAATCAGCATACCGAGCGCAGAATTCCACGTCGTGGGACACCATGAGAATGGTCACACCCCGGCTGGTGAGACGCGCGAATATCTGTGCCAGCTTCTCCTTAAAAAAGTTGTCGATTCCCTTTGTTGGCTCATCCAGCAGGAGAATCCTGGGATTGCATAAAAGCACCTTGGCCAATGCCGCCCGCTGCTGCTCTCCGCCGGACAGATCGTAAGGGTGCGCATCCAGAAGGGATGTCACCTCACACTCCTTCGCAATCTGCTCCACACGCTGTTTTCGCTCCTCCACGCTCAGCTTGCAGCCAGTCAGCATCTCCTCAAGATCCTCCCGCACCGTCTTCTTCACAAAGAGGCTCTGGGGATCCTGTGGCAGCATGGCAAGACAATCTTCAAACAGCGCTCCGGCCTTGTACTTATCCAGACGCTTTCCATCCAGAAATACCTTGCCCCGATAGGGCTTCACCACACCGCAGATGGACTTGAGCATGGTGGATTTGCCGGTGCCGTTGCCCCCTACGATCCCGTGGATGCTTCCAGCCCCCACCTTCAGATTAACGCCCTTTAACACATCCGGCAGCTCCTTCTCATAGCGGAACCAGACCTCCTTTAGTTCCAGGGCAGGCTTTCCCGGCTCCTCATACGCCTTTTCCTCTGAAATCCCCGATATGGAAATCTCCTTTTCAGACAGCTCCTCCGTCAGCCAGCTGCGCCCCTCCCGCACCGTCAGCGGACAGCCGCGGCTGCTCCCGGTTCCATAATAGATCTGCACCGGCGATGGGAGAGAGGACAGCATCTCACTGTTCTGTTCCCGCAGGCAATCCCCAATATCACGGGGGGACTCATCCGCCACGATCCTGCCCTTCTCTACCACAACCACACGATCCGCAGCAGGAAATACCTCTTCCAGACGGTGTTCGGACAGAATCACCGTGGTGCCAAGCTCCAGATTGATCTTCCGAACTGTATTCAGAAAATCAGCTGCCGCAATGGGATCCAGCTGGCTGGTGGGCTCATCCAGTATCAGCACCGTAGGCTGCATCGCCATGATAGAAGCCAGATTCAGCAGCTGCTTCTGTCCGCCGGAGAGCTCGCTGACATTCTTGTGAAACCAGGTCTGTATACCAAAATAGCTGGCCATCTCCGCCACCCGAAGCCGCATGATACGCTGGTCACACCCGAGACTTTCCAGTCCGAAGGCCAGCTCATGCCACACCTTGTCGGTGACAATCTGATTGTCGGGATTCTGCATTACATACCCGATCTTTGCGCTCTGCTCCCGCTGGCTCACCTCTAAGAGAGGTCGATCCTCAAAAAGAATTCTCCCCTCCCGCTCCCCATAGGGCGTAAGCACCGTTTTCAAATGACGCATCAAGGTCGTCTTACCGCTGCCGCTTCTGCCGCAGATGGTAATGTATTGTCCCCGCTCAATGGTAAGAGAGACATCATCCAATGCCTTCCGTGAGGATTTTGGATAAGAAAAAGTCAGATTTTTGATCTCAAAATGTGCCATGTGACATCCTCCCATATGTGTAATACCGAAGGCAGAAGCAAAAAACATCCATACCCTGCCAGACCGACAATCGAAACAATATCTGTTTTTGGCATGATAAAAGTCGGTTCATAAATGATTCCAGTTCGTCCGAGCACAACCGCTGTCACCACAAGTGCGCCCCCCACAAACATCACAAGACCAACCACCATATCCTGCCTGCGAAACCGGTATATGGAAAAAGCGCTTCGCCTTCCGCTGCCATAGCCTCGGCTCTTCATGGAATCCGCCGTCATCACCGCACCCTCCAGAGCCCAGGAGGTGAGCACAGACAGGATTTCTACGCTGTGGGCAAGCTTCTCCTTATTGCTGCCGCCTGACGGCGCCTTCCCCACACATTTTCTTGCACCTGCAATGACAGACGCCTTTTTTCGGAAGTTTGGTACCAACCGAAGAACCATAGACAGCAGCAGCGATATCGCGGGCATACACCAGCCGAAGAGATACAGGAATTTGTCGCTGGTCATCAGTCGGTTATAGCAGGAAAACCACAGGATCACCGTAAAAAACATCCCCCCGGTGGCAATTCCGTACAACAGAGCCTCCAGCGTAAAATTCCGTCCGTTCAGATATTGGAACAGCACCGTTGCCCCTCTTGTATTCAGAAATGGGTTCAGAAGGGAGAGAAACACCGCCAGCACCATCATGGAGCCTAGGAATCGCAGCCCTTTTCTCCCCATCAGCAGCAGATAGTACATCATGGCTGCCGCCGCTGAGATACACAAAAAGTATGGGTGTACCAAAAACATCCCCATCACAATGGCTCCTATAAAAAACAGGAAATTGATGGCTGGGTGATATCCCATAAATGCGTCCTCCATAAGCTGCTCCTTTCTCTGATCAATCAATATACGCTGCCGCCGACGTCCTCACCATAGTTGCAGGTATAGCACCAGACAATATCATCGCCCTTCTTCAATGTATAGGCAGAACACCCATAGTTTGGAAACCAGCCGTTGACTTTGAACATCCATCCTCCGCCGCTGGTACAGTCAAATTGATACAGGTGGTTGATTCCTTCAATATAATAGCTGTTATATCCGGGGGTGAAAGCATATTCCAGCTGGATTCCTGCATCATCGCAGACCCGCTTCAGCACTTCAAACACCGTCTCTCCCTCCGAAAACGTGACTCTGGTAGGTGGCAGGATCACGCCATCATTTGGAACATAGATATCCTTTCCCGGCTCCAGCTCATCCATGTTGTCAAGGATGGTGTCGCAGACGATCCGAATGGTACAGCTGCGCTCTTCCGTATTGCTCTCACCGCCGTTTCCGCCTGTTCCGCTGTTTCCGCCGTTGCTTCCACTACCGCCACCGTTTCCGCTCCCGTTGCTGCCACTGTTGCCGCTTCCACTGCTTCCGCTATTGTCCACACCGCTGTCATTACCCGTGCTTCCATTATTTCCGTTGCCAGGTGTACCGCTGTCCTTGGATGGATCCGTATTTCCCGGCTCTCCAGCAGCCAAATCGTTCTTTTCTCCGTCTTTTGTTCCTTCCGGCAGCTGTGCCAGCGCTGTCTCCTGGCGCTGGGCAATCAACGCATTCACCTGTTCCTTATTAAAGCAGAGAGTTCTGCTTTTGTCAACCTGCGCCATGCAGTTCAGTTCAAAGCTGTTTAAGGACTGTATGGCCAGCTCTGTAATTTGGATATCATTCTTCAGAATACTTACTGCCTGACCCGACTTTGCCTCCCTATCCCCTGCCGTCACATTTTCTTCCAGAATATGCACACTGGCGCTCCCATAAGGTGCACTGGCCGAAAACACTGCATTCTCAGCAATAATCCTGGTATCCATCACCTGCAGTTCAAAGGGCTCTGAGACCACATGGAAGGCTCCGCCCGCCTCCAGTTCCAGAAGGACTGTTCCCTCCGCTTTCACAGACAGCCTGGCGCTGCTCTTCTCATCCAGGTAGAAGGTGTTCTCTCCTGATACAAGCGTCACCGCGGCGCTCTCCCCGGTCTCAATGCGGTCTCCATCACGCAGCACATCGCCTTTTTTTAGCTCCATGGAGATACCGCTTCGCAAAATATGCACACTGCCCTTCTTGCTCTGGGCGATAATCTCCAGGACTTTTTCCGTGCCGTCCTCATTCGTCACCAGCGCCTTGCTGCCGCCGAACCAGCCCCGCAGATATCCCGCAGTGAGGACACCAGCCATCAGGATAACTGCCATCACAGCCACCATGAGAATATTAAAAATATTTTTCTTGTTCCTGATCATACTTTGCTTTGTCATTCTACTTCTCTCGTTTTTTCTTATACTTCCACGCGATAATGCCAACTACACAGCCCAATACTGCCACTGCCAATACAATCCACAGCGCAGCTGCCGAAGTATCACCAGTCTTAGGCGCTGTACTATTTTCCGCATCTCCAGCGCTTCCATTGTTCTGGTTGCTGCCTGAATTCCCCGAGGTCTGATCCTGATTATTCTGGCTGCCCTGGTTCTCACTGCCATTGCCGGAAGTCTGATCCTGATCACCCTTGCCGTCCTGGTTCTCTCCGCCATTGTTCGGCGTATCCGGGTTCTTTTCGTCATCCTTGCCTGTCTCTGAATCTGCCGAGGCCACCTTGACTGTAAAATCGGGAAGTACGCCAAAATACTCCTGCCAACTGTCTGCTGCAAGGTTCGGCAAACCGCCTCCATTCATTGTCATCTCAGTTCCAAGTTCTGATCCCCACCAGGTACACAGGATACCATTCTCACTGTGAAAGTTGAAATCTCCGCTCTCCGCAAAGGTTACATCAAAGTCATTGTTGGCAGCCAAATCCCACTGGGAGCACTTGCCCTCGAACTGACCAAGCTCCTTATTTTCATAAATCACTCTGGTCGCGTTTCTTCCAAACTGGGGATTGTAGATCGTTGCCAGCTTGTATACCGGCATAGTAATTCCCCTAAAGCTGATATTGGCCGTATCCCCCGCTTTTAACACTTCATTGGGGTGGGTCTTATTCACAACAACCACTTCCATAAACCGGGCGTCGATCACACGATACATGGACTTTCTATTGCCCGCTGCATCTGTGGCAACGATTCCGATAATATTACTTCGATTCTCAAGATTCGCCGTATACTGATCGTTATCTCCCTCAATCTCAATACCGTTTACCGTAACTACAACGTCTGCCTCATTCTCTGTTTCTACAGTAAAGGTGTAAGGTACTGTCTCACCTTCGCTATAGTAGATGGTATCATAGAGCCGCCAGTTTGCAAATGCTTCATTTGTCTTAATGACAGCATTGCCCGTCTCGCCTACCGTATACACCACATATCCGGTATTTACATCGGAGATCGCCCCCCAGGTCTTTCCCTTATAGGTAACTGCATCATAAGTCACCTTGACCACACTGGTTCCCGGCTTTATCGCCGTCACTTTCACACTTGTTCCCGTCTCCGTTGTATTCAGCGCAACGCTGTCTCCGGATATGATTTCAAAATGGAACACTGGACGCTGCACATCATTATTTATGCTGTCTGATAAAATCTGCTCCACACGCCTTGGATACAGATCGGCAGAGTCTCCCACTTGCATCTCCCGGTGCTGATACTGAAGCCAGAGATCATTTTCAAAATCCTCATAGACCTTTGCCTCTGTCTTTACGCCCAGATATCCGCCCTCTGGAATCGGGTCTACCGGCTTCTGTTCTTCTTCCTCACTGCCTGCCACCTTAACTGTGAAATCAGGCAGCACACTGAACTTGCCCTCCATTGTCGGCGCATTGAGGTTCGGTTCCCCTGAGCCGTTCATCGTGGCCTCTGTTCCCAGCTTGGAGCCCCACCATGCACAGTAGATGCCATCCTCACTGTGGAAGGTGTAATCTCCTTTTTCCGCAAAGGTTACATCAAAATCATTGTTCGTTGCCAGATCCCACTGTCTGCATTGCCCTGCAAATTTGCCCAGGGAATCGTTCTCGTACGTCACTTTTGCAGCATTTTTTCCCATCTGTGGATTATAGATGGTCGCCAGCTTGTATACCGGCATGGTAATACCCTTAAAACTGATATTGGCCGTATCACCCGCTCTTAACACTTCATTGGCATGGGTCTTATTGGCAACTATCACCTCCATAAACCGCGCATCGATCACACGGTACATGGACGTTGTATTGCCCGCCGCATCGGTGGCCACAATTCCAATAATGTTGCTTCGATTCTCAAGGTTCGCCGTATACTGATTGTTGTCTCCCGCAATCTTGATCCCATTTACCGTAACCGCCACATCTGCCGCATTCTCTGTCTCCACAGTGAAGGTATAAGGTACCGTCTCTCCTTCACTGTAGTAGATGGTATCATAGAGACGCCAGTTTGCAAATTCTTCATTGGTCTTAATGACAGCATTACCAGTCTCACCTACCGTATACACCACATATCCGGTATTTACGTCGGAGATTGTCCCCCAGGTCTTTCCCTTATGGGTAACTGCATCATAAGTCACCTTGACTACGCTGGTTCCCGGCTTCACCGCAGTCACTTTTACACTTGTATTCGTAACTGTCGTATCCAGTTCAATGCTGTCACCGGATATGATCTCAAAATGAAAGTCCGGACGCTGTACATCATTGGTAATCGCATTTGAGACCACCTGCTCCACACGCCAGGGATACATAACAGCGGTATCCCCCACCTGCATCTGGCGATGCTGATACTGAAGCCAGAGGTCATTCTGGAAGTCCTCGTAGACCTTCGCCTCTGTCTTTACTCCCAGATAGCGTTCCTCTTCTTCCTCTGTGCCTGCATTTTTTCCAATCGTAAAAACAACATCCGGCAATGTCCCGAAGCAAGCTGCTTTTACCGTGCCATTTCCGAAATCATAGCCGGGACTCCACGGATTTGCCTCCTCATAAATGGTACCGCCGGTGAGATGCCAGGTACCTTCCGGCACTTCCGTCAATGTGATGACGGTAGGGGCATTTGTGGAAGCTTCCGAACACACCTCCTCCATTCCTGGTATATCCGTCTGATAGACCATCTGTACTTTTCCGCCGAAATAAACATTCCAGGCTCCCGCAATCTGCCCAACCGGAATACTCAGTTCCGTCAGACCGATAGCAGCGGTTCCATCCGCCTGCACATCCACTGCCACTTCTGTCTGCTTATTACGCAGCTTGTATTCACTGTTCCCCGCCTGGATCGTATTCTCATCTTTGAAGCTGACATGCTCCCCCTGATACGTGTAGACAATATCTTTGGAGTAGTAATACGTCGCATACCCGTTGGCCTTCAGGGCCTCCTCTGTAATCTCCATTGTCTGTACGGAATTTCCGTTGCTTCCGCTGGCCAGAATACTCGTTGGCAGTGTACCACACATCATTACAACAGCCAGAAGCATTGCCAGTATGCCGCTGAATCGTTTTTTGTTTCTCTTCATTTTACTTAACTCTCCTTTTCTTATTTTAGATCGTACCGATCCTTCTAAGCTTCGAGGGAGCTGCGCATAAAAAAATCATGCCCGGCTCTCTGGACATGATTCACATATTGCGCATCACTGTACACCTTGAGTCCGAAGGTATCGTACAAAAATATACAGCCGTATCCGACTTAAACGTGCGTATCGCCCGTCATACGGTAGCGGTCCTGCGCGGGATTCTCACCCGACTTCCTGCATCAGGGAGCCATTGCGGCTCCTGACACTTAAGCTGTATATTCTATCTGAATGCAGTGTATCTCTTCCTCCTCTACAAGTCAATAGCAATACTCGATCTCACAAAAAAATTTTGGTTTTTCTAAAAAAATTACAAAACTTTACCGTTGTCTCTGCTATACTGAAAAAAACATCTGTAACAGAAAGGATTGCCATTATGATCGGACTTGGAATCGACACCGGCGGTACGTACACCGACGCCGTTATATATGATTTATCAGAAAATAAGATACTTGCTTCGGCAAAATCTCCCACCACGAAAAAAGATTTGAAGATTGACATTCAAAAGGTCTTTGCAAAGCTGCCCTCTGATCTCTTAAAATCCTGCCAGACCCTGTCCCTCTCCACCACACTGGCGACGAACGCCTGTGTGGAGAACCGCGGAGGCAACGGGAAACTGATTCTCATTGGTTTTGACCGCGGCACCATGGAGCGGACATACGCAGGCTACGGCTACGATTCCCTGGAGGATATCTACCTATTGGAATGTAAGATCACGCCCTCTCCTGAGAAAAGTGAGGAGCCTGACTGGGATCGATTCTGCCTGGATATGAAGACCTTCGCGAAAGGCTGCGACTGCATCAGCATCGTTCAGCTCTTCGCCAGAGAGCACCACGGCTCCTATGAAAAGAAAGCTGCCGACCTGCTCCGGGAGATCACAAAAGCGCCGGTCATTCTTGGCCACACCCTCTTTCCGGATCGCGATACCCTGCGTCGGGGGGCCGGAGCCCTTTTAAATGCCAGACTGATTCCGGTGATCCAGGAATTCCTGGCGGCCATTCAGAAGGTTCTGGATGAGTATCAGTTGGAGCTTCCCATCCTGATCATGCGCAGCGACGGCAATCTCATGTCCGGCGCATACACCCATCTCCATCCGGTGGAAACGCTCCTGTGCGGTCCTGCCGCCAGCGTGATGGGAGCCAAACATCTGGCAGACGCCCCCCACGCGATCGTGGTCGACATGGGCGGAACCACAACGGATATCTCCATCATAAAGGACAACATTCCCAGATACGTGGACGGAGGCATCCAGATCGAGAACTGGAAAACCTTCGTCAAGGGTCTCTATGTGGACACCTTCGCCCTGGGCGGAGACACCGCCATCCATTTCAAAGCAACGAAGCTCTATCTGGATACTTACCGCATTCTCCCCCTCTGCTGTCTGGCTGCCCGCTATCCTTCGGTTCTGCCTCAGCTGCAGGAATTGAAGCGCTACCATGCCGGACATCCGGAACCGATACATGAATTCTTCCTGCTCGCCAAGGATATGGCACACCCGGAAACCTACACGGACATGGAACACCGTATCTTTGAAGCATTGAAGGAAGGACCCTTGCGCATGGAAAATCTTGCTGCAAAAGTCGGAACCGATCTTTACGGTTTGAAGACCGCACGTCTGGAGAAGGATGGGATTCTCCTGCGTTCCGGGCTAACGCCCACAGATATCATGCATATCCGCGGGGATTTCTCCGAATATGACCGGGAAGCCTCCCTATTGGCCGCTGATTTCGTCGGTCTCTACACGAAGCGTTCCGTGGAGGATCTCTGCCAGAACGTGTACGATCTGGTGGAAAAACGTCTTTACTGCAGTCTGGTTCGGATTCTCCTTCACACGGAGTATGGACTTTTTGACAAGGAAGAGCCTGCCCCCCAGATGCTTGCGCTGATTGAAAAAGGCTATGACGCAGCCAAAGCCGGAAAAGAAGATTTCTTTACCCCACAGTTTTGTACCTCGGCCGCTCTTATCGGCATCGGCGCACCCATTCACATCTTCCTGAAACCTGTAGCTGACATGCTTGGCACCACCGCCATCATTCCGAAACACGCCGCAGTTGCCAATGCGGTAGGGGCTATTGTTGGAAGCATTGCCGCCTCCGCCACATGCGAGATCACACCGGGAGCCCATGATTCCGATCAATTCCATGTGACCACTCCGGAGTCTTCACAGGCGTTCACCGAGTACGAGGATGCCCTGGCATTCGCCCAGAAGGAAGCAGAACGACTGGCTTGCAATGCCTTAAAGCTCCGGGGCGGGAATCCGCCCTTCTCCACCAGCCTGTCCGTTAAACGGGCTGAGGCGCCTGTGGAGGAGAGCATGATGTTCCTATCGGAGCAGATCACCATAACCGCAACAGGAAAGGAGCTGGCGCACTAGCGTCAGCTCCTCTCCTGTTCTGAATATGTAACAGTTCAGCACGCGCCATTCGCAAAATCGTACTTGCGTGCTCATTCAAAATACATATATTCCATATAAAATTCCTGGAACTTCTTGTCGTTGGATAAGTTGATCTCCTCTGATATAGCAGTCAACTTCTTCGTATCTTCCCCGGATGTTTCCTCCAGAAGATATTTCACAGCGCCCCTCAGGCAGCTGTTCCCAACCGCCAGAATCTTCTCTTCACAATCTGCCGGAAGCAGTCCGATTCCAACGGCCTTGTGTATATCCATCTTGTATCCGAATCCTCCGGCCACATAGATCGCCTCAATCTCATCATAGGTCGCTCCATACCTGGCGATCAAGGTCTCAAGTCCGGCCCTCACAGCAGACTTGGCAAGCTGTATCTCACGGACGTCCTTCTGGTAGAAGCAGATCTCTCCCTCCTCCGACAGGGGGATTCCCTCTTCAAAGTACGGTTCTTCCATCAAGCCTGTCTCGTCCACAAGCTCCTCCTTGAGCAGCTCATAGACGATATCGATGACTCCGGTTCCACAGATTCCTCTGGGGCTTGCCCCGCCTATGGTCTCCACTTTTGTCTGACCGTCCTCTATCTCCACCTTACAGATGGCTCCAGGAATGCTTCCCGTGCCGCAGACGATGTTCCCGCCTTCAAAGGCAGGCCCGGCTGCTGTGGAGGTCACCATAATCCGATCCTTATTGCCAATGGCCATCTCACCGTTTGTTCCAAGATCCACCAGCACGGCAAGCTTCTCCCTCTTCTGAAAATCCAGCGCATAGAGACCGGCGGTGATATCTCCGCCCACGTAGGTGGAGATTCCCGGATAGATCACAATCTCAAAATCCTGATCCGTCATCCCAAGCAATCCCCTGCCTGTGGTATGGATCGTTTCAATATTCACCGGCGTAAAAGGATAAACGCCAAGCGTCTCACAGGAATAGCCCATCAGCAGATGAATCATGGTGGTATTCCCACCAATGACCATGCGCTTCACTTGCGCCTGACCTTCCTTTGTCAGCCGCCCGATTCCTTCCATCAGAATCTCCTGGATACATTTTTGCAGCGTCTCTTTTTCCCCCTTATTGGAGGCTTCGATACGGCTGATCACATCGGCGCCATAAGCTCTCTGCCGATTGATCGTCGTATAGACATCCGCGATCTTACCAGTTCCAAGCTCCACCAGCTGCATAGCAACCGTGGTGGTTCCGATATCCACCGCGATTCCATAGGCCGTGCTGTTATCCACAGCGGAGACTTCCTCATCCTTTCCTTCCGCCAACACAAAGAAATCGTCCTTTTCCCCTGCTTCCACCACAATGGTACAATCGCTCTGGGGAAAGGCTCTGCATGCCAAACGGTATCCCGCCTCAATCTCCTGCTGTGAAAAGAACTTCTGATCCTCTTTGGAAGGGGGCACATCTCCCTCCAGAACCTGGATGCGGCATTTCCCGCAGGTACCTCTTCCTGCGCACACGGCTGTGATAAACAGGTTCTCCGCCCGCAGCGACTCCAATAAAGTACTTGCTTTTCTACCCCTGATCTCGCGAGTGGATTCTTCCGTTTTCACGGTAATGGTCACAAATGGGATATTTCTCATTTTGCATTGATCATTCTTACATTTACTGCAGTCATGCTCCGCGTGAAATCTTGTTGTGTCTTCATCCAGCATATAGACCTGACAAACGGTTTTCACCGGATCGTACATATAGCTTTCCTTGATGGCGATTCCCATCTGCCGCTTTGCATCCGTCACGTCATACGCCGTCTTCTGAATGCGCATGGGAATGTCCTGGGGTGCTTCCAGTCTTCGGACAATTCCTCTGCCTCTCTCACGACACATCTGTATCACAGTACCTTGTATCGCCTGATCCATCTGGAAGAGATAGTCGTCCGCAATCGCATCCGCCAGCATCCCTCCCAGATAATTTCCTTCCGCAAACAGCCTGGTGGACCATGCACTCATTTCACCGCCAATGGAATTGATCCCATAGAGCGCCTCTTTGATTCCCGTCTCTTCCACATACCCGGCATATTCTTCAAAGTCTCCGAATTCCAACAGTGAGACCGGCTTTATCTTCTCATATGCAATGGGAAGCATCTCTTCCAATTCCGCTATGATCTCTTCATACAGATCGCTGCTCTTTTCTGCATCGATCAGACGGCAGACATTCTCTTTTGATATTTGAATATGGAACTCTGTTATTTTCATGATCCCACCACCAGTTTCCTTTTGCCACGCTGCTGTTAGCTGGCTTTTCTATCCAATACAGCTTTCTTCGCCACTTCCGCTGCGGATGCCGCATCCGGTGTGTAGTAGTCCGCGCCGATCTGGTCTGCAAAGACATCATTCACAGGAGCTCCGCCGACCATAACGATATATTTGTCACGCAGGCTTCTCTCCTTCAGCTGATCGATACAATCCTGCATCTTGGGCATGGTCGTTGTAAGAAGCGCTGACATACAGATGACATCAACTCTTCCGCCTTGTCGATAAATACCTCCGGCGCTACATCTACGCCAAGATCATGGATCTCAAAGCCTGCGCCCTTTAACATCATCACAACCAGATTCTTTCCGATGTCATGAAGGTCGCCCTGTACGGTGCCGATCACGGCCTTTCCTACCGGCTCATTGCCCACTTCCACCAGCTTGGGCTCCAATATGGTCAGTCCCGCATTCATTGCCCGCGCAGCTACGAGAACCTCCGGTACAAACACTTCGTTGTTTTTGAATTTTGCGCCAATGATCATCATTCCGCCCAAAAGACCGTCATTTAAGATCTCCTTTGGGTCTAAGTTCTCGTCCAACGCCTGCTGCACAAGGGCCTTTACATTTTTTGCTCTTCCTTTCTGAAGAAATTCTGAAATTTCCTGAATCAGTGCCATGATATATTCCTCCTGCTTTCTTTTTTATTATCTGTTTGTATTATAGAAGATTTTTCTCTTCCTTTTATGTAATTTTTTTGGATTCTTATAATATTTTTTGTTCTTTTTTATCTCTGGTAATATTCCTCTACCGCATCGAAGAACGCCTGAATATTCTCCAGGGGCGTAATGGGCGGGATATCGCATCCGCTTGCAATGACAAAGTTGGGATATTTGCAGCAGCGTTCCATCAACGCCAGGGTCTCCGATCTTACCAACTCGGGAGTGCCGTTGCGAATAACGCCTGCCGGGTCAATGTTGCCGATCACGATGCTGTCCGCCGGTATTTCTTTTAATGCATCCTCGATATCGATGGCATTGCCGAAGCTGTATCCGCCTGCGCCGATCTCTTTAATATTGTCAAGCAGCGGCACCACATTTCCGCAGTTATGGTACAGGAGCATGAAACTGTCGTCCTCCACTGCCTCACGGATTCTCTTTACATACGGTGTGGAGAATTCTTCGATCAGCCCCGGTGAGAGCAGACCTGCCGCTGGCTCCGCCATGCAGATACCATTTGCGCCGGCCGCCTTGAAGGCCTTCGCATATTCGATCAGGAATTCTGTCGCCTTCTCCAGCACGGTCTCCACCAGCTCCGGTTCCTCATAGCACAGAATCATGATCTCTGTCATATCCAGCAGACGTCCAGCCAGAGAATAGGGGCCGATCATACCCGCCAATA
>CABQGZ010000012.1 GCA_902463835.1 uncultured Lachnospiraceae bacterium | reverse complement strand
CGGCCACTTGACTCATTGCTTGCGAGAATCAAGGTTTACGGGCTGTCCGCAGGGCGCCCCCTTTGGACAGTCCGCTTTTCATCATTACTTAGTTAGCACATTGTACCCAACTTCCATCTTTGTATACAAAGGTTGTCCGGTTGAATTTGACTTTGTAGTCATCCACATTGTATTTTGGATCACCACTCCACCGTCCGTAAGTTCCATTTAATACAACGGTCATGCCCTCTGCAGCCTCAACTTTGGTTAAGTCAATCCAATACTGTCCCCAGGAAAACTTTTTCAGTAGGCATTCTCCGTTCAATACTCCATTCACATATACGCCACCTGTAATAGGCCCTTGAGTGGCGGCCCAGTCTGTTTCGTTCTCCCTCGCATAGAATTCATCCACAGCAGATGGATTCAGCCACAATCCCCCATTTGCTGCCAAGGCAAAAGCAACATCAAGCACAACATTCGCCTTTACCTCCCCAGCTACAGATAACTGTTGCCAGCTTCCATTGACATATTGGAATACTGCCTTGTTGAATCTCACGGTATAATTGTCACCAATGCTTGGATCCTCACTTCCTCGGCCATAGACTCCGTCCAATACAACCGTCGTTCCTTCCGTTGCCGGATTATTCAGGACTAAATGATAATCCCCCCAAGCATACTTCTCTAATTTACATTCGGGCCTCCGTTCTCCATTCACATAGATTCCTCCTGTGACTGCCTGCGGTAAACCAATGGCATCCTGTCCGTTATCTGGATAAAAACCATCAGGATCACCCGGATGAAACCAGAAATCTCCTGCTTCCACACCAGGTACCAGCGCAACATTTACCGTCTTGTCCGCCGACATCTCCGGTTCATCTGTCCCTTCGCAGTACGGAATCACAAAAACGCCTGCACCTGGTGCCAGATTTGTTGTATAGGTTCCGTTGTTAAGCGCAACATCCTGCTCCACTCCTTCTACATACACAATGGCTCTTTGCGCATCCTTAAAGGTAACGCTCACATTAGATGTAAGATTATCCTCCGGATCTGTAGCATTCACCAGCATAAATCCGTCGTAGCCGTTGGAATCCTTCAGGCAGCCCATGATGGTATCCTGATTCGCGGTAAAGCTCTCGACACGCTTATTCGTATAATCTGACATCTGCGCCAGCAGACCGTCGCTGTCTGCTCCGGCACGCTTCATGGTTCCCTGCCAGTTGAAGTCCATGTATACCTGATCGAACTTAAGGATTTCTTTATTTGCCGCTTGCACAGCATTGTAAACCTGTTGATTCACCGTTCCATCTTTCTTTATCACATTGTTATACATTACTGTACCGTCATACTCCGCATTCCAATGTTCCCAATAGGTAAAATAATTGACATTTTTCATGCCATATGCCAGTGCGGAATACAACTGATAGGTGTAATATTTCTTATCATTCAGCTCTCTGAGCCAGATATGCCCATCTGAATCTTTTGAAGCAAAGGACTGAATCGTAACACCACCTTCGCCGACTTCTTTTGCCGCTTTCGCAGTCATTTCAAGACTCTTAAAATACTCTGGCTGCATGTTTTTTTTATCTACAACCTGACTAAAAGGATAGAAATCCGTGTTTACCACTCCAAGACAGGAACCAAATCCTTTTATGTATTCTCTGTATTGGTCGTCCCACTTATCCCATTTTCCGTCTCCCTCATAATAGTAATTTCCAATCAACGCTTTTTTGTCCATATTATATGGAAGCAAAGAAACAAACAGTTCTTTATCCTGCATCGCCTTTTTCGTCTTAAAGAACTCTGCTGCCCACTGATAATTCAGGATAGCACTATATGACGGCTCATCTCCCATCAAAATCCCTTTGAAATTATCCATTCCCTGCAGTGCCGATAACATGGTTGTAAGCTCAGCCTCGGCATTTTCTGCCGTTGCCGCCCCATCCAATACGCTTCTTAATATCGATGATTCCACGAACACGTCGATATCGTACTTCTTCGCATATTTCATATACCTTTCAAGATCGCTTCCTGCAAAATTCTTTACCGCAGTCGCATTGCCCTCTGCGTCATAGTTCGTTCCGTATGCCACATCATACTCTGCAATTAACGTATTAAAGCCTGCCTCCGCATACTTTTTAAATTGCTCATCTGTACGATAATCTGTCTTGTTTGTCTCTGTTCCCCGCCGCGGTCCAGCATAGGCTCCTATGGGAAGCTGGTTGGTTCCATCATAGCTGGGCTTTCCAGTGACATTATAGCCGTTTTCACGAAACTCTGTCTTTCCCGTTAAAATCTCTTTTGTAAGCTGAATATCTCTTGTATCTACCTGATTGTCTTTATTCAGGTCAGCGTCAGTAAGATTGATTTTGACCTCATCCGCAGTTTCTGTTGTATAGCGTAGCATGCGCACAAAATCTTTTACGTCCAGAATATTATTGTCTTTGTTGGCGTCGCCAAAAATTCCGCTGCTGCTCAATTCACCGTTTTGAAGCTGATGCCAGTTCTTGCTCGCTGCATCGTATACGAAGGTTGCCCTGTTTACCTTTAGACGTAGGCCATTCATTCCTTCCCGCTCATCATTTCCAAACATTCCGTCTATCACAACCCGCATTCCGTCTGTAGCACGTATGTCACCCAGACTAATAAAATATTGTGCGTTATAGGTCCGGATTCCTAACTTATGTATAACATTTCCTTCCTGTAATACATCATTTACATAAATCCCGCCACTGTAAGGATAATAAATCTCTTCCCACTCCTTTTGAGCGAGCAGTCCGTCCGGCGCATTGGTATGGACATATATACCTGCATCAGAATCATTCGGGTTATCTGCGCTTACATCTACCGTATAGAGCTGCGTCCACCCCTTGTCCGTATACTGGAAGGTTGCCTTGTCAAATTTTACAGAATAGTTAGCATCTCCATAAATCCCATCAAGTACAATCGTTGTACCTTCCTTCACGTCAACCTTTCCATCCGCCCATGTAATCATATAAGACTGGGCTCCACTCGTTTCCCTGAACTTTATCAACATACAGTCCGCACTCAAGACGCCATCCACATATATGCCGCCTGCGATTCTCTTACTTACCGTTCCACCTTGTTCTGGTGTACTGCCAGGAAGATTTGTACTTTTAGCTGCCCACAATGAAATACATTTTGGATTATCGCCGAATATTAAATAGGTTTCCGTTCTCTCAGTCGGCTTAATATCTGTCTCATAAATCTGTTCCCAACCGTCACTGGTGTATTCGAAGGTTGCCTTGTTGAATTTGACCTTGTAATCTCCTGCTGCATTGCTGTAAACACCATCCAATACAATAGTGGTGCCCTCGGTAACTGTAACGTTCGCCCCTTGCGCATTCAAGCCAATCCAATACTCTTTGTTATACTTCATAAGGTAACAGTTTGTATTCAAAGTACCATTCACATATATGCCGCCTGACACCCTTACTGCATCATGTCCCCAACCAGCTCCCGGCGCTATTTCATCATCCGGAAGTTTATCGTCCGGAGACCCCACTACGCGAAAAAGATCTTTTCCTCCCTCCACCAAAGTGACATCTACGGTAGCGTCCGCATCATCCGGTTCCTTCTCTTCTTCAAAAATCTGTTCCCAGCTTCCGTCTATATAACGGAAGGTTGCCTTATTGAATTTAACGGTATAATTATCTCCATATTTAGTATCTTTTTCGCTTCGACCATAGATACCGTCCAACACAATCTCCATACCCTCTACAGCTGTAATCAATATATCACTCAAGGCAATGTAGTAAAACGATGAACATTTGACTATCGGACATCCATCAATTAGCTTTCCATCTACATATACACCACGTGTAACTGCCTTTGGTTTAGTACTCTCTGTCCAAGTATCATCGGTATAAAAATCATCCGGCCGGGACGTCCTTATATAGATTCCGTTCGTACTTCCCCCATTCGCTATATCCACAGCCAACGTTACATCTACCGCAATGCTGGCCGTCTCTCCGGACGCATAGTTCTTCATAATATCGGAATTCACCACAACGCCCATGATCATAACCGCGGCAAGCAGCAATGCTGTAATCTTCTTCATTCCTTTTTTCATCATTCTCTACCTCCCATCAATAGCGGTAATCCCAGGCGTTCACGCTTTGGGCATTTTCTTTCCAATCACAGAACATCCCTTCCTGCATTTTGAAGAGAAGGGTATTCGGAAGAGAAACACCGTCTTTTACCCGGAAACGCACATTTGCATAGAGCACTTCCCCGTTCTTATACTCATCCACCGTTCCATTTCCCAGGAATCGGATAGTGCCCTTTTCCTCGTCCACGTAATACTCCATGGAGGGCAATACACGCCCTGCGTCAATGAGATAATTTCCGTTGCTGTCTTTTGCAACTTCCAGCTGATACTTGTAATCTGCGTAGGAAAGCTCCACAACGCCCGCTGCCACCTCTTTCTGCTCCAGAAGATTGATGGGCACGCTGATGTACTTATTGGAAAGGAAGCCGTCTTCCACACGAAGGTATTTTGTAAGGCCTTCCACTTTGGTTCCGTCCAGGGTTGTCCAGTAAGGCCGCACATAAATAATCTTCCGATAATTTACTTTTGCTATCTGTGTCAATCTCAGCACTGCAAGTTTTGAAGCCGGCGCTCCAAAAGCATTCGCTGCTGTAATCTTTCCTTCCGAATTCTCTATACTATTGTAAACAGTTGTGATAACCGGTACATTCGGCACCTTTATCTTATTATTGATCCAGACATCGAAGCTTATATTTTGATAATCCGTAGAATCCACAGCAGTCACAAGTCGAAGATATGTCGCATCTGCATTCCCGATTTCTGCAGCACTCTGAATTTGCGCTTTTACACTCAACACATAAGCAGGGACAAATTTGGCATAAGCCTGTCCTTGAAAATCCTTTGCCCCCTCCTCAGTAATTGCCTTTTTCTCACCACTCTCATCGTTCTGATACCAACCGCCAAATACGTAACCATCCTTCACCGGGGCAGTCTTTTTCTCTGGAGTCCAGTAACTGCTCATTTCCAATTCTTCATAGATGACTTCATCATTCTGATTCTCTGCCGCATCTGTTGTCATTGGTTTTACAGTTATTCCTGCCATTATTACAATTGCTGTCAACATACATGCGGCTGCCCGTTTCATCCAAACGCGCTTTCTCTTGCTATTCATAATTTTTCTTCTCTCCTTTCACATTAAATCCCAATCTCCTCCCGGCACTGGAAGATCCGTCTCATTACCAGTACCTACTTCAGAGGCCTGGATCACACCTGTAAATACATCCTCCTCACTCAGCCACACCACATCCATTTTGGGTTCTTCATACCTCATTCTTTTGTTCACCTCCATGTGAAACATTCTTATTACAATCCAGCTATTGCGCCAGAGGAATCCCCCTCTGGCGCAATCCACTGTAATTGTCACATTTACTATATCGCCAATACTCCGCCTATTTCCGTCTTACCTTGTACTTTCTACCCATTTTCCATTGGTATAACGGAAGGTTGCCTTATTAAATTTCACTTTATAGTCATCGCCGTATTTCGGATCGCCAAGCCACCGTCCATAGATACCGTCTATGGCAACCGTAGTACCTTCTGTAGCAGTGACTCCTCCGTCCACAAGTGCAATATAATAGGCCCAACTAAACTTTTTCAACACGCAGCCGTTATTCAGGATACCATCCACATACACGCCGCCGGTAACAGGCACCTGGGTCTCCGCCCAGGTATCTGCCGTATAGAAATCGTCCCCTGGCGTAGCAATAATCCAGAGATTACTGGCATCCCCATTGTCCAATTTCACATCTACTTCCGCATCTGCCTTAATTTCCAGCTTCTCTGGAATCTCATCCAGCTGCTTCCATGACCTTTCCGTATACTGGAAGATTGCCTTGTTGAATTTTACCCTGTAATCATCACCATGGGCAGGATCGTCATTTCCTCTTCCATAGATTCCATCCAGTACAACGACCGTTCCCTCTGCCGCTGCCTCGTTTAAGACTAACTGATAATCTCCCCAGGCATACTTTTCTAATCTGCATTCGGAATTCAGTTCTCCATTCACGGAGATGCTGCCGGTAACTACCTGCGGCATACCGATAGCGTCCTGTCCGTTATTGGGATAAAAATCATCCGGGGTATCTGGATGAATCCAGAAGCTTCCAGCTGCTTCACCAGGTACCAATGTCACTGTTAACGTTTTGTCTACGGTGTCTTCCGGATCTTTGGGAATCTCATCCAGCTGTTTCCATGACCTTTCCGTATACTGGAAGATGGCCATATTATATCGAACCTGATACTTGTCGCCATAGGCCGGATCTCCAATTCCTCTGCCATATACTCCGTCCAGTACAACGACTGTTCCCTCTGCCGCTGCCTCGTTTAAGACTAACCGATAATCTCCCCAGGCATATTTCTCCAGGCTACATTCGGGATTCAATTCCCCATTCACATAGATTCCGCCTGTAATTACCGCCGGAGCGCCCACGGCATCCTGACCGGCATTTGGATGAAAATCATCCGGGATGTCTGGATGCATCCAAAAGCTTCCTGCCTCTGTGCCCGGTACCAGCGCAATATTTACGGTTGTCTCCTTCGGCTCTTCCGGTATTTCCGGAATCTCATCCAGCTGCTTCCATGACCTTTCCGTATACTGGAAGATTGCCTTGTTAAATTTGACCTTGTAATCATCACCATAGGCGGGATCATCACTGCTTCTTCCATAGCTTCCGTCCAGTACAACGACCGTTCCTTCCACTGCTTCCTCGTTCAGAATTAACAGATAATCCCCCCAGGCATATTTTTCTAATCTACATTCGGGATTCAGCTCTCCATTCACAGAGATTCCGCCTGTAATTACCTGCGGCAAACCGATGGCATCCTGTCCGTTATTGGGATAAAAATCATCCGGTGTGTCTGGATGAATCCAAAGGCTTCCAGCTGCCTCGCCGGGTACCAATGCAACATTTAACGTCTTTTCTTTCGGCTCCTCCGGCTCTTCCGGTCCTTCCTCTGCGCCTTCTTTCCAGCTTCCATTCTTGTACTGGAATACGACTTTCGTATACTTAACCTTGTAATCATCACCGTAGGCTGGATCGTCACTGCCTCTTCCATAGCTTCCCTCCAGTACAACTACCGTACCTTCCGCTGCCGGCTTATTCAGGACTAACCGGTAGTCTCCCCAGGCATACTTTTCTAACTTGCATCCGGGATTCAATTCTCCATTCACATAGATTCCGCCCATAACTGCCTGCGGCAAACCGATGGCATCCTGTCCGTTATTGGGATAAAAATCATCCGGTGTGTCTGGATGAATCCAAAAGCTTCCAGCTTCCCCACCCGGAACCAGGGTGACATTTACGATTGTCTCACTTGGAAGTTCCGGCTTCGATGTATTCTTCGTTCTCCATACATTATCAATACACAGCGTAAGTCCCCGCTCTGCCAACAGTCTGGCGTCCTCCACCATAATGTTTTCTGCAAAGCAGCCATTGAAGGTAAGCTGATTCTGATAATAGAATTTTCTTCCCACATCGCTTGCCCGGACAACCACATCTCCGATCTTGGCCACAACACTTTCGGCAGATACTCCTGACACATCCCCCTCAATCCAGAAGGTAAAGCCCACGTCAGCCCTGTGTTCGGATGCATCCTCTATATTCACGATGGACAGTGACAAATCATCGGTTATTTTGCTGGCCTTTAAAGCCATAAATGTATTTCCATCTGCCTCCTTCATACTTCCAATAAAGGGATAGAGATTCATCAGGAAGGTATCCCGAACGTCCACCAGCTGGTCGTACGCCGGATTCTCGCCATTTGCAAGGATTCGGTAGAACTTCTCTCCCTGCTCCAATGTGACAAAGCTGTCTGTCTTTCCTGCAAAGATCAACGCATAGCTGCCATGTATCTTCCCGGTACTCTTATTTCTTACCTTCACATTGACGCTGTAGAAATCATTTCCCTGGCGTCTTATGTCTGCGGCCCCAACCTGCTCCGCGCCATTCTTGTACACATCACATACAAGTTCAAATTTACTGCTGTCGGAAAGTGCAAGAGCCGTGCCCCGGTCTGTGACAATACTGCTGCTGTTTATGGAAAAGCTGTCGCATACGTTTATAACACTGTATTTCCCCTGGAACAGATTCTCCTCCACAATCTTCTTTCTCCATATATTGTCAACGCAAAGCTTCAGTCCTCGTTCATACAGCACATCATAGCTGCGTATCTGAATCGCGTCTGAGAAGCATCCGTTAAAGGTAAGCTTATTCTCGTAGGTAAACCGTGTTCCGATATCCTTTGCCCGCACCTCCGTGTTGCCTACCAGCGCCAACAACGTATCTCCCGGAAGCCCTGACACATCTCCCTCAATCCAGAAGGTAAATCCTACATTCGCTCTGTGCTCCGAAGCGTCATTGATATTGATAATGGACAGTGCCGCGCCATCCCGAAGGTCGGCAGGAGTCAGTGCCAGATATGTATTATTCTGTCCGTCCTTTTTGAATTCACCGAGGAATGGGAACATTTCCATCAGGAAGGTATCTCTGCCGTCCAACAGCTGATCGTAGGCCGGATTGCCGTTTGCCGCCGGCACGCGGAAACATTTTTCCCCGTTCTCCATGGTGATAAATACATCCGCATCCCACTGGAAGGTCATCTTGAAGCTGGTGCGCAGCTGCTTTGTTTCCTTCTGCAGTACCCTGACATGCACCTCGTAATATTCGTATCCCGAACGAGTGATATTTCGGCTATTCACCTTTTCTGAGCCATTTCGATAAACCTCATAAGAGAGCTCATACCGTTTGGTATCCACCAGCTTAAGCACAGTGTCGCTATTGTTTACAACGATTCCTGTCTTATTCAAAGCAAGGGTATTGAAGCTGTTGGACTCACTGTAGAGATCCTCAAACATCTTCTCCGTCTGAATATTATCCACGCACAGATAGAGTCCTTTTTCCTTCAGGAAATTCCCGCAGTTTTCAAGAAATACTGCCTGGGTACGCGTCCCGGTCTCATCCGGCAAACGGTTGTAAAGGTTGGAGGTCGTATAGGAGAACCGTTTGCCGGCTTTCATATCCGCCACCGTAATGGCCTGACCGTCAATTTCAAAAAGCACGGTGCTGTCCGAAAGTCTTCCAGAAAGTGTTCCACCCACCTTGAAATCAAAGCTTGCCGTAAGGCCCCGCTCGTTGGGGTTACATGGAAACAGAATCTCCAGCCGATCCACATCCGCTTTTCTTGGCAACAGCTTCAGATATGGATTGCCATTCTCGATCGCTACCTCTGAGTCAAATGGATAGAAAAATCCCCGGTAAATCCCATTCTGTATCAAATGTGATTCTCCGCCATAGTTCATTGGTTCGTAATCATCGGTATCCATGGTAGCCACAGAGCCTTTCAATCCATTCTCCAGGAAATGGATATAGCCTGTCGTCGTATTCTCCAGGATCGAGCTGTCCGTTGCCGTCACGTAGATCTCGTACCGGTCGTAAGCTCCCACCGTAATGGAGGAACCTGCTTTCACTTCCTTGCCATTCCGGTATACCTGATAGGTAACCTTACAGGGAGATTCATCTTCAATGGTCAGGTAGTCTCCCATACCATCTTCCCGCAGTTCGATTACCGTTCCTGCCGGTACCATATGGTCGATGGTATCCACCGTGATCACAGGCGCTTTCACATCCAGCACTCCCATGCCGATGCTGACAATCATCTCTGCGTCCGCCTCATTGCCATAGTAATCGGTAATATGGCAGGCAATAAAGTAAATGCCTTTCTCGGTCAGCGCATCTCCGTTGAATTCTCTGCGCTTCCCCTGCACATCTTCATCGAACTGCTTCACGCCCGTAATCTCAATGGACTGCACTGTTCCGCCCAGACAATCCGTAGCTGCAAGTCCAAGATCCTCCTCCGTCAGTTCCACACGATCGCCCAGTTCCTTTGGAAGATACTCCTCACCGGTATAGATCGGCGGAGCCTTGGGCGTCAGCTGGAAGTTGTCAATCTCGATCTCCAGCTCCGCCAGCTTCTCCTTGGGCACGGTCAATATGTAATAGATTCTTGTCACGCCGCCCTCGGTGAAGGCTGCCACCTTCTCGGTGGAAATCTGCTCGGTACATTCAAAAGCTCCGTCCGCTCCCTCTACACGGATATTCTGCACCTGGTTATCGTACCCGCCAGCCACAAATTCCGCGGAGGATGTATTCGCCTTGAGTTTCCCCCGCAAGGTCATGCTGAAGGAAGCGTCATAGTCCGTGATATCCTTAGGCAGCGCCCAGGCGTCCACCGGCCAGGCCAACATGATCGTATTGTCCTTCGCCGGGAAATCCTCCACATCCACATCCATGTTCATGACAAATCTTCCGTCGCCGTAATCCTTTACGCCTCGCGTAATCTGATCGTAGGGATTACAGATCAGATTATAGCCTGCAACACCCACCTCGTCGGTGGTCATGGTGGTGAAGGTCAGCATTCTGGCATGCTCCTCCACGAAGATGATCCAGCCGCTGTAGGATTCACCCTCATTCTTCTTGGATGAGGCGGTAATGCACACATTATAATAGCAGTTTCCCTCCGCCGTGAACTTGTTGTCCTCCGCATCCATCTGCGTACCGTTCCGGTAGATCTTGTAGGAGAAATCATAATCCTCCAGGCCGCTGCCCGCCGGCAGAAGATAGGTGATCCAGGATGAGCGTATCTCCACCACCTCTCCTACCTTTACCTTCTTGTCAAACAGGGGTGTGACATGGATCAGCTTCTCATTTTTCCCCTGGTTGCCCGAGGAATCCTTGGCCGACATGCGGATTACATAGTCGCCGGAGTCCGGCACATAGAAGGCCTGATTCTCCACGGAGACCTCCGTCTCGCCGCTGTACACATTCAGGGTATAATCCTTGATGCTCTCATCGTAATTGTCCACCACACGAACCTCCGGAAGCTCCACCTCATCCGTGGCCTGAAGCTTCATGAGAGAACCCATAAGCTGAACCACCGGCGCCGTGGTATCCTCGGCTGTGATCTCATATCTCAGCCCTTTTCCGCTGACCTTATATACGCCAAGCTTGTCAAAAATAATCTTTTCTTTCTCCACTGGCACCTTCTCACCCTGGTAGGTGATCTTAAGATCCGCGTAATCGGTATAGCCTTCCAGTGTGGATAAGTCAAATTCTGTATTTACCTCTACCGTCAGCTTGTCCTTTGACAGGAGACGCCAGGCAAAAATTCCTGCCACGATCAGAACAACTGCCGCCGCAATCGCCGATACTGTTATTATCGTTTTCTTCTTCACTGCTGTTTCCTCCTTCCGTTCTGCTGTCATCGGTTCACAATGGACAGATGATCCAGATACAGGCAATCTCCATCCTTCTGTATCCCGGATACTGTAAATGTCACAGTCCAGATATCAAGTCCCTCCCCGAGAAAATATTCCTTCAACGTCTCAAGACATATGGACGTCCCCTCCTTGCCGGACCAGCTGTGAGGTGCGATACTGGTAGAAACAGAATAAGTAGCGTTTAATGGATCATAGACGCTCATAAGTACCGAGACTACCTGATCGGTATCATTGTAGAGCTCGTATTCCAGATAACTATTCTCATAGTCCTCGATTCCAGAACCATCCAGCATGTCATCACGCGTGCGGAAGCCGACGCTGTCAATGCCATCTCCCAGCTTATTTTCCAGAAATTCGATTTTCATAGAGCTTCTTCCGGTGGATACATAATTCAGATCTGTATTCAATGAATACTGAGGGCGCCGCAGCATGCTGGTTGCCCCGCCCAGTTCCGAGAACTTGTGCACATCCGCTTCCTTTGAAAAATCAATTTCACGAGACATTTTGCTTGCGGTATAACTTCCTCCACCAAGCTCGGCACAGAAGTTATCAAAATAAAGTTCCAGCGGCTTTTCGCCCGCTAATCCGCCCTCCACCACAAAGTAAAAATTTTTTAACGACTTTACATCTACAAAGGAAGCCACCACATCATTGTCTACTTCAAATTCCAGATGATTCATTTTCCCAGGCTCCAGCGTCCGCTTTCCAAACAGAAACGAATCCTGCGCTGCATCCGGATGATTATACCCAAAGGCAATCTCCAGGGGACGCTCATTGGCATTGTAGATGTCAACGGAATATTTTTTCACATCCGAAAAATCGGTTTTGGACATATAATTATTTCCTGGAAACAGATAGATCGGGTTATCTTTATAATATAGGATGTTCCCCTCCTTGTCCTCCACCGCATTGCCTGCGATCACGAATCTTGCCGCTCCGGCGCCGTCCGTTACATACGTCTCATCATCCGTGATATCCACTCTGGCACGCATGTACTGAAGGTTCAGATTCAACATTTCCTCCAGGCTCTCAAATCCACACAGCACCACCTTTTCTCCGCTCTTTTGGGGATTCTGTACTGTATTATTTTCACAGGCGGCCAACAACGCCGCTCCCATCGCCAGGCTCAAGAGAAGCGCTGTCTTCTTTCCATTCATTCTACTCATAATAGGCTCACCTCCCCGGTCATTTCAGCTTCTGGTATACGGAACCAAGATATAAGGTTCTCTTGTACGTGTTACCTGCATCATCAATCAGATTCTGGCAGCTTAGCCGCAGTTCATTGACAGCAGCCAAAGTGCTCTGAGACCTTGAAACCCGGTTCAGATTTCCAATCTCAATCTGCTTCCAGCTGTTGGCTGGAAGTACAACCACGTCCACCGGATACGTCATTCCATCCTCTGTGCCTGCCGTGATATTGACCTCCAGCTCCTCCCCGCTGTTGTAGATCCAGAAGGATAACTTCTCAGTCTGATCTACCTTATCAAGGTCGAACCACACCGCCGGCGCATAAGCCTGGGTCTGGGTGTCCGTCTCCAATTTGCTGCCAGAAAGTTCCACCTTTGCGGAATTTCCACTGCGTCCGCCAACCGCTTCTGAAGCGGCTGACACACTGCCGCCCAGCGCAGTGTTCACTTTTAGCTTAGCAAGCTGTTCCGCATCCGTTACATCAATCAGTCGTTCCGGCGCTTTTCCTACTACCAACTCCGCTGTGATCCCAACAGCCTCCAGATTCAGTACACCTTCCTCTGCGTACACAGCATTTTCCGCTGTATAGACATTTGCTCCCTCCGCTTTTCCGGATGGATCCAGGACTTCTCCGTTGAGCCTGACCTGACTGCCATCCTTTGCGGCAAAAGAGTAGGCAACCCCCTCCTCCGTGGTATCAAAAGCAGTCAGCACAAGGCCAGCCTCGCTGTCCGCCAGCTCAATCAATCTTGCGATGGTGCGCCGCACCTCCTGAAGTCCTGCAAAATTCAGTTTGGATGTTCCTGTGGCATAAATCTGTTCATTGACGGTGCGGATAGCCTCCCGTACACCCTCTCCCGAGATCTTGTACTGCTCCGCCAGTGCGAGAGACTTCTCCTCCAGTATAGACAGATAGCTGTGGTCGTCAATTCCATCCCGAACTGCAGTCAGCCGAAGAGACGGGAACGGCTTTTCCGAGCCATAGGGCCGTCCCGGATAACAGAGATACCCATCTCCGTCCGTAATACCATCCCTGCTGGATGTAGTGTACAGGTCGCTGATTCTGCCATAACCTACCACGTTGCCCGCTCCAAAATTACAGTATGCATTGACATTCCAGAAAAGATCTCCTGTCAGTCGGTAATCAAATCTGGACCAGAATACATCTCTTCCTGTGATCAGATATTCATCAATCAGACGTGTGGGATAAGGAAAGCTCTGAACCGTACCATAGGATTCAATGGAATATCCCTGTTTCACCAGATTTTCATACATCTCAATATTTTTTGTGGAACCAAGATTGTCGTATAAAGGACTTACGAGAAGCTCCTTATGCTCGGCAAATTCCTCCTGCCAGCCATGTACAACAGACATCAGGTGCTTCGCATCCGAAAGACTCTTCGCCATCTCCTCCGGCAGCTCCTGTTCCCTTGCCACCTTTTCCTCCACCGCATTGGCAGACGCGATACAGGCTCTCATCTGGGGATAACGTTCCTCTGTAACCTCATCATATACCCGATCAAAGTAATAGTACATTTTATCAAAGTAATTCTTTCCATCCTCTTTACAAGCTCTCGCAATGGCCGTCAAATACTCTTCAAACAGCGTGTAGTCAATACTTTTATACGATTCCCCTACCGTTCCGCCATAGGGATTGTCCGCCTCAAAGACTCCGGATGCATCTCGATAAGGGATACCATAGGAGGCAACCCGGTCATAGTACTTGCGCAGACATGCAATAAAGCCGTCAACATCTCCCGTCTCTGCAGGAAAATAGTAAGCCGTCAGGTTATAATCCAGGAGCGTATCGTAGTAATCCCCATATTTCTCAATGGTATTGTCCAGTTCCCCATCCATCAGCCAATCCTGCCAGATCAGATATGTGGAACGCATATATGGCGCTGTAGGCATAGTAAAATCATAGACCTCCGCCGATACCGGAACCTCAATTGCGGTATCTTCTACCCGGACGGTACAGGTTCCCGTATACTTCCCGGCTTTTACCTCCTCCGGGATCCGGAGGTCAATCCAGATTCCCTGATTTTTATCGGCCTCCGTGTGATTTTCCTCTGCTTTCCCATAATATTCCATAGGGATCAGCGCATCCGGATAATCACCGGCCGGAAACCCGGTAAAGCCCTTGGAGGTGTATGCATAGCGCTGGGCATATGCAGTGGCAGAAGAAGCCGGAATCTTTTCCCCGGCCTCATTTGTAAGATCGCCAAACTCCACGTCGAACGAAGCTGCTCCCTCTGTCCGTAGGATCAACTGAGCGCCCTCTGTCTCACCTCTGGCCCCTTCAAAGGAGACTCCTGCTGTCCTGGCGTCCGAAAGTCCGGAAATATCTTCCGTCTGCATGACCTTCACTGTGTTATATGCACATTTTACCTGAATCTCTCCCGCCGCTTCCGCCGGCGGATTGGTTCCCTCCGCCGGTGTCTTACTGCAGGAAACAGACATCAGCACTGTCATTCCTACTAATATGCAGGCAATACCTCTCTTCATCTTTTTCTTCTGCATGTTTCTCTTTTCCTTTCTCTGCGCGAAAATTCCAGTAACAGTTCAGCCAACGCCATTCGCGAAGGCACTTAAACTATTAGTTTAACATTCCGGCTCTCCGCAGCAGATCCTCCCAGGCTGTGCTTCCTTTATAATACGTGTAATCTTCCTCATAGATTTCCTGTGCTGTCATTCTTGTATTGCTATCTTCATGACAGAAGAGCACTTCAAGGGGCGCCTTGCTATTTGCCCGGTATACACTAAGGCTCGCAGCTCCCAGCGGTTTATCGGTACGGATATACTGATAAGACGCATTCTTTGCGATCATCCAGCGCGACTTGGCATAATCACTGTACTTGGACCAAATATCCGCATCGCTTTCCACATCATAGCCATAGGGCAGCGTCGGACCGTTCATAGCCTCCGCAAAAATCTTCTGTCCTTCCTCTGATGCCATAAAGATCAGGAACTCCTTGGCATGGGCGAGACCCTTTCCGTAAGACGCGGCAAATGCAGTGTGATAATTGGAATAAGTGTAAGTCAGGGTGCGGGCTTTTCTCACTTCCTCGATGATCTGTTCTAAGGTGTAAGAGCCTGTGGGTGCAAAGGAAGGTGCAACCGCCTCTTTTCCGTCAAAACCAGCGTCCACATAATCGATCACCTGGCAGAGCTGCTCCTCCGTGATCCCAAGCTTCTCTCCCAGAGAGGATATGATCGGTGTGCGCAGGAACCGCACCTGATTGTCCGGGAAGGATTTCTCCATCTCCAGGTTGTTCCAGTCTCCGTTGGAGAAGAATGCGGAATCACCCAGCATGAAATGGGTCTGAGTCTCATTCCAGGTATAGCTGTTGCTCTTCTTATCACTGTACCCAGCTCCGAAAATTGACTCCATCACCTTCATCGCTTCCAAACGTCCCTGCTGGTTGAAAATCTCCGGTCCGATCTTATACTTCTGCTCCACCTGGTCATAATAACGTCCGGAATAGAAGTTCTCCACATTTTCAAGGCCTTCATACTGTCCCCACCACACCTCATACAGATATTGATAATAGGAGGTTGCCGCTGCATGGATAAATGCCGGGACATTCTTTTCCGCCAGCTTCTCCGAGATCTTCACCAATTCATTGGTGGTGCGGACAGGATACTGGCTCTCCCAATCCTCCCCTAATGCGCTGATCAAGGTTTTCTCATTTGCCAGTAACCCGGCAACGGTCTGTACCCAGGGCATGGTATAATAGCTTTCTTTTCCGTCCTTCTCGTACTGGAACACCGCTAAAAGAGAAGGATCTATCGTATCCTTGATCATCTTCCCGTCCGGCTGTGCCGTATACACATCTGTAAGATCTGCCAGATACGCCTTCTCCTCATCGCCATTCAACATAGAAGTAATGGTACTCCTCACGTCCGTACCCGCAAAAAACAGATCGTATCTGGAATAATCAATGCCCATCTCCAGCTTGTTGGTGATATTCGTGTCCTCGGTCTCCGTTGTGATGGTGATCTCAACCTCCGGGTGCTTATCCTTGTATGCTTCCACCAGTGCATACAGCCACTTGGTTCCATAGCCTTTGTCGATGGTTACAATATCCAGGGTGTTTTCCGAGTCAGTCACATTCTTGTCACTGTACGCATCTCCGCCTTTGCCCTGACATCCCACAAGGGTTGTGCCCATAGCCATCACACACAGTCCGGCCAGAATTCTTGTTACCATTTTTCTCTTCATCGTAATTGTCCTCCTTTTTCTTTAACCTTTTAATCCACCAGTGGTAATACTGTTCATGATCTGCTCCTGGAAACATAAGAACAAAATCATAGTCGGTATACAAGCCATCACTACTCCCGCAAAATAGACCGGGAAGTTGATATTGAACGACGATATCTTTTCATATAAATATAGTCCCGATGCAATCGTGGGATAATCCGGCAGATAATAGACAGCAGTAGTATAATCATTCCATCCATTGATCAGCATGACCATAAAAAGGGACATGACCGCTGGCTTCGCAATGGGAAGCATCACTTTCAGATAAATCCACAGATCGCTGGCGCCGTCCAGCTGCGCCGCCTCGGCATACTCCCAGGATACACCCTTAAAATAGGAGCGCAGGATCAGGAACATACTTCCAACACCAGAAGCCGATGCCAGCAGGATCAAAGGCGAATTATACATTCCCGTCCTCAGATACAGCTTCATAACTGCGGCCTGGGAACCATACAGCGGAACCATCATGGAAGCTAAGATCACCACATTCATAACCTTCTTTCCCACAAACTCGTATTTGCTCATTATATAAGCAGTGGTGGTGCAGACGGCCGCGGAAATCAACGACTGTCCCAGCGTCAGCCAGATGGAGTTGAAGAACATTTCAAAAACATTATGTCCTCTTACATTCAACAGATCAAAGGCCTCCAGATAATTGCCAAAGAGCCACTCCTTAGGAAGGAAGGTATTCTTATCCACGATATACTCCACCGGGTCCTTCAGGGAGGAGACAACCGCCCAGATCAGTGAATACACAAGCGTACCAGCGAAGAATGCGAAAATAAGAAATGCCAGAATCTTCCCAATGGTAACTTTACTCAATTTCCTTCTAATCTTCATTTTGATCACGCACCTCCTTAATAAGAAATGTCATCCGACAGTCGGTTGGTCAGCCAGTTGCAGAGCAGAACAATGGGCAGGGAGCAGACGCTTAAGCATAAGCCAAAGGCCGCCGCGTAATTGAACTGCTGGTTTACAATGACATATTCATACATCCAGTAGTTGATGGTACTTGTATCGTACATACCCCCGGTAAAGAGAAGTATGGGACCGCTGGCTCCGAAGCATCCGATACAGGCCAACAGCATCGTTGTCCCGAAGGTGGGCGCAATGATGGGCATTACAATCTTCCACATCTCCTGAAAGCTGGTCACGCCGTCCAGTCTTGCCGACTCGATCACCGATTCCGGGATCCGGTTCATGGCGCCGGAATATATGATCAGATTCATCCCCAGCCCCGTCCAGATCACAAAGATCACAATACAGAGGGTCGCGTACCGGGCGTCATACAGGAAGTTGGGTGCAACTTCTCCCGTAAGCTTCTCCCACAGCACCGCCACCGGACCGCCGGCGGAAATCAGATTCTTGTAGACCGCCACCAGAGCCACCTGGGATATGATCATCGGCAGCACGAAGATAAACCGGAACACGGAATGAAGCGGAATCTTCTTATACAGATAGTATGCCAGTATAAAGCTGATAAAATTATTCAGGATTCCCACCAAAAAGTAGATCATGGTATTCTTCAGGTTCAATAAGATCTCCGAATCCTTTCCCCGCAGGATGTCGTTAAAGAACAGTTTAAAATTCGACAGTCCCCACTCCCCTGTGTGCTGATCCTGAAATGCAATTAAAAACGAGTCAAAATTGACGTAAACATAAAAGACCAAAAAATGCAGGATCGCCACCAACAGCATCGCGTAGACAAACACATGCTTTTTTATGATCCGCTGTCTTTTCAGGTTCACTTTTTTTGTTTCTTGTTTTCCTATTTTTTCCACGTTGTTCTCCTCTCTGCTATTTTCTCACATGGTATACCTTATGGATTCTATCACTTTATCCACAGGCTGTATGCTGGAAAGTTCTGCCTTTCCACAGGCACTCTCTTTCATCCACTCCTGAGCATCGGCCGACCTGCACCTCCTGTTCCTCCACCGCATGCGCTTGTTCAAATCCTATACCTGACTTCCTTGTCAAGTGTCTTTCTTCGTCATTTTACCGCACAAACGCTTTTATTCTATGCTATCATTTGTCTTATTTATAATATATCCCATATAC
>CABQGZ010000011.1 GCA_902463835.1 uncultured Lachnospiraceae bacterium | reverse complement strand
GGATGGACGAAGGATGTATGATGATTGCAGTGGGGGAAGCAGCGAAGGGATTTGGCGGCTATGGGATGCTGAACGAGACGGCGGAATTTATTGCAAGGCAGCTGCTGGAGGAGACCACCGAAGAAGCCTTGGTGGAGGCGGTATGCGGCCGATATGAGGTGGAGCAGGAGCGGGCAGCGAAAAGCGTGCGTCGCTCGCTGGAGGAACTGGGACGGCGCGGACTGCTGGAAGGATATGGAAACATTCAGGAAGTAAAAGTTGCGCTTGTAGATACCAAAATTGCACAAACAACTTAAAAGTATTATATTAGGAAGAATCGTGTGATATAATAGCAAGAAATGTTGAAAATCCGTGAAAAGGAAAAATGAGAACAATGCAAGGAGAGACGCTTATGTATCACAGCATACGCCCCGGCCAGGTATGGCTGGACACGGAAGGAAAAAGGATTCAGGCTCATGGCGGTTCCGTCATGTATCTGGACGGCACATATTATTTTTATGGTGAGAACAAAGAGAAGACAGACGGTAAGACCGATATCTGGCACTGGGGTGTGCGTTGCTATTCCTCAAAGGATCTCTATAACTGGACTGATTGCGGTCTGATCATTCCGCCGGAGCCGGAGGATCCGTCCTCCTCCCTGCACCCGACTTCCAAGATGGACCGGCCCCACATCATATACAATGCCAGGACGAAAAAGTTCGTCTGCTGGCTGAAAATCATGAATCAGGACGGTACCCAGACGGAGACAATCCTTACGGCAGATGAATTCCTTGGGCCGTACACCAAGGTGCGGGAAGGACTGCGCCCCTTGGATATGAGCGGAGGCGACTTTGACCTTGTGGTGGCGCCGGACGGGAAGGCGTACTATTATTTTGAGCGTGTACACTCCGAGACGATCTGTGCGGATCTGACCTGGGATTATACGGATGTGACCGGTTATTACAGCACCCACTTTCCACGGCCCTGTCCGCCCTATGTGCGGGAGGCGACGGCTCATTTTTACCGAAAGAACAAGCATTACCTGCTGACATCCGGAACCACGGGTTACTCCCCCAACCCCTCCGAGGTGGCTATCGGGGATAGCTGGCACGGGCCTTTTACAGTGCTGGGCGATCCGCACCCGGACGATCCCTCCCATACCTCCTTCCACTCCCAGATATCCTCCGTATTCAAGGTCCCGGGCAAGAAGGAACTCTACATTGCCTGTGCAGACCGATGGCTGCCTCAGAAGAAGGAAGATAAGTACGAGGAGTATGCAAGGCTCTACGAGTTGATCTTCACCGACCGGAACCGGGAAGAGGAGGAAGAATTCTTCCGGCTTGCCACACAATTTTCTGGTCCGGAAGCGGATACCTCCATTGCCGACTATGTATGGCTGCCCCTGCGGTTTGCAGAACCGGATGAAAAGCACCCCAACGGCATGGTGTACATTGACTGGAAGGACGAGTGGCGGATTGAGGATTATGAGTAGAGTGACAAATGACATGCGTTAAAAACCCATAAAGGATCCAGGGAAAGGATTGACGATGGAAGCGTTAGACTCTATAATGAGTCTAACGTTTTTAAATGAGTTTAACGTTAAACCTATTGGAAGGGAGAATTACTATGAGAAGTAAAATCGTAAGTGCATTTCTTTGCCTGGCTATGACGGCCACTATGCTGGCCGGCTGCGGATCAGGCGAAAGCGACAGACAGGCGGGGGGCAGCGATGTAACGCCTGCCACAGAGAAAGACGGTCAGGGGACTGCTGCGGGGGAGGAAGCATCTACGGTCGTCACCCTGGGAATCTGGCCGGAGGATACCCTGGAGGATCAGATCAAGCTGCATAAAGGCTATGTGGAGAAGATGAAGGAGATTGATCCGAATGTGACATTTAAACCAGCTTATTACAAGTATGCGGTGGAGACCTTCATGCCCATGGTGGAATCCGGAAACAGTCCCACCATTTTTGAGACATGGTTCACCGAGACACAGAAGCTGATAAAGGCTGGCGCAATTGCCGATATCACGGAAGAGCTGAAGGCCCGCGGCTGGCTTGACAAGCTGAATCCGGAGATCAAGAAGTCCTTCTCCGATGAAAACGGAAGAATCTATGGAATTCCGCGCGACGCTTACGCGCTGGGCCTAATGTGCAATGTGGAGCTGTTTGAGCAGGCAGGCCTGGTAGATGACGCCGGATATCCCCTTTATCCAAAGACCTGGGATGAACTGGCCAAGACAGCGCAGACCATCAAGGAAAAGACAGGTGCGGCGGGGCTTTGTCTGCTGGCCAAGGATAATGCCTGCGGCTGGCACTGGTCTATCATTGCATGGGACTTTGGCGCTACCTTATGTACGCTCAATGAGGACGGTACCTATACCGCGCATTTGGATTCCAGGGAAGCCATTGCGGCCATGAATTATGTCAAGGATCTGAAATGGAAATATGACGTGCTGACAGCAGATCCGTTGAATGAGGACTGGGGAACCGGCTTTGCGCAGCTGGGAACCGGCGGAGCAGCCATGTACATAGGAGCGAACGATGCGGTGAATCAGCCCACAGAGGTAAATGGACTGCCCGTTGACAAGCTGGCACTGTATCCCACGCCGGCAGGGCCAGGCGGACAGTATTTGCTGCAGGGAGGTACCCCGTATATGTTCTCTAAGGATGCGACGTCGGCTCAGATTAACGCAGCTCTGGATTACCTGGAGGTATTTGGAAAAGCGCCCTCTGCTTCGAAGGATGCGATTGCCGGTATTACGGCTGACCTGAAGCAAAAGGCATCCGTAGGCTGCCCGGTGATCCCACGTTTCCCGGTTTGGACAGATCAGGAGATTCTGGATGCGGAAGCAAAGGTGATAAAAGAAAACAGCAATGTGGACATGAAGCTGTATCAGGATTACTACGATATGGTGAATACCGCTGCCCTTCGGACGGAAGAACCGGGCCTGACCCAGGATATGTATGCGGAAATCGTAAAGGTAGTGCAGGAAGTCCTCACCAATGAAAAAGCAGATACGGCAGCATTGATGAAGCAGGCCAATAAGAATTATCAGACCCTCTTGGATGCAACTTTCAAGGCAAAGTAAAGAACCATAAGAAAATAGATGTATTCTGAAAAAGGAGGCCCTGATCGTGAGAACAAATGGAAAAACAGAACGAAAATTGAAAAAGCGAGACATGACAGGATGGCTGCTTATGCTGCCTACATTGTTGTTGTTTGCCTTTTTTGTGTGGGAACCGTTAGTGGAGAACGTAAGACTGTCTTTATATTCCGCTAACCGGTTTGAATTAATTGAATTTGTGGGACTGAAAAATTACATAAAGGTGCTGCAGGGCCCGGATTTCATGGATGCATTCTTAAATACCTTTCAGTATACCTTTTGGTCCCTGGCAATCGGGTTTCTCGTGCCCATTGGGCTTGGCGTATTGATTTCCGAAACCGTGCATTTCCGTGGCTTATTCCGCGTAGGTATTTATTTTCCGAATATCATTCCCGGATTAGCAACCATCTGGATTTGGAGTTATTTCTTTACGCCAGGCCCCACCGGGGTACTGAATATCCTGCTGGGCAAGATCGGGATCGCGCCTTTGGAGTGGCTGAATAATCCCAGGTGGACGATCCCGCTGATTGTAGTCACCATGACCTGGAAGGCAGCGGGATCCACCGCCCTGATCTATATGGCCAGCATCAGCGGTATCAGCCCGGAGCTGTACGAAGCGGCTACGATTGACGGAGCGGGAATCTGGCGCAGGATTCGTTATATTACGATTCCAAGCATCATGCCTTTGGCAAAAATGCTTTTGATCATGCAGATCATCTCCGTATTCCAGATTCTGTATGAGCCCATGGTACTGAAAAATGGCGGTCCCAACAATGCCAGCATATCTCTGCTGATGCTGATGTATCGCTATGGATTCCGTGATTTTGACTTCCCGGCTGCGTCGGCATTGTCGGTGATGGTCTGCATCATACTGATCCTGTTAAGCGGTATTTATATGAAAGCCACTGCAAGGAGGGAGGATTAAGGATGAACTGGAATAAAATGAAAGCGAAAAAAGATGGTGCGATCCGGGAATATGATATGCATTCCCCCAAGGTGCGGGCGCTGTATATCTGCATCCTTTTGATCTGTCTCTTTATTGTGGTAGTCTGCATATTTCCGGCAGTGTGGGTGCTGTTGGCAGGCTTTAAGGACATCCGGGAATTTACCAGAAACGCCACCATCTTCCCTGCCTCCTTTGATCTGACGAAGCTGGCAAAGACATGGGAGCTCTTGAATTTTGGAAAATATTACATAAATTCTCTGATCCTGGTGGCAGGGGCAACGGTGTGTGCGGTGTTCTTTAACGGCCTTTTAGGGTATGGATTCGCTGTATTGAAGCCCAAGGGATATAAGATTGCTTATGGGCTGGTCATGTGGAGCCTTTTGATTCCCGCAACCACGAGTATTGTATCGCTGTTTCGGAATATCAATCTCATGGGCATGAAGGGGAGCTTCCTGCCCATGTGGCTGATGTACGGGGCCAATGCCTTCTGGGTGGTGCTATTTCAGGAGTTTTTTGAAGGAATTCCAGGGGAACTGATGGATGCGGCGAAAATTGATGGATGCGGTCCTTTCAAAATATTTACCAGCATTGTGTTGCCGCTGTCAAGACCGATCATTATGGTAGTGGGCATCTTTGCGGTGACCGCAGCCTGGTCGGAGTTCCTCCTGCCATATCTTGTATTAAGCGGTTCCGGTAAGGAGACAGTAATGGTGAAATTATTTACCTTTAAGGATACGCCCACAGATGCGGTCAGCGTGCTTCGTGCGGCGCTGTTCTCCATTATCCCGCCGACGATCCTCTTTATCATCTTCCAGAGACAGATCACAGACAGCGCGGCGTCCGGCGCGGTGAAGGGGTAGAGTATGGCAAAGTGTGCAGATCGGTATTTTGATACGAATGACTGGAGCATTCAGGAACATGGATTTAACCCGGAGTATTCCCGCGTGTCCGAATCAGTATTTTCCCTGGCCAACGGCTATATGGGCGTGCGGGGATACTTTGAGGAGGGATATTCTGGGGATACATTAAAAGGAAGCTATTTTAATGGCATTTATGAGCGCAGGGTGCTAAAAGGGCAGAGCTATAAAGGAATTACGGACACAACGGAATTCATGGTGAATGCGGCTGACTGGCTCTGGCTGAGGATCGAGGCGGAGGGAGAAGAACTGGATCTGGCCCGTTCGGATATCCGTTCCTTTCAGAGAATTCTGTATCTGAGAAACGGCGTATTGAGCCGTTCTTTCCTCTGGGTGACGAAAACAGGGAAAAAAATCGAAGTGGAGCTGGAACGCTTTTTATCGATGGAAAAGACTGAGACAGGCGCCCAGCGGGTGCGCGTCCGAGCCCTGGATCAGGAGGTTACAGTGACGATAAAGGCCGGGATTGATTTTTCCAATCCACAGGAGTCCATGGGTGAAAATCTCTGGAAATGCAGTGAACAGGTGAGCGGTGACGGGATGGTGGGGATCTTGGGAACCACAGTATCCACCGGACAGAAGGTCTACGCTGCGGCCTGTTTTGATGGGAATTATGATGGGCTGGAGTGTCAGGAGCCGGAGGAAAAAAGGGTCTTTGTAAAGCTACGGTTCTCGCTGAAGGAAGGGGAGAGGAAGGGATTCACAAGAATCGCGAAAAATCTGACCGGTAAGCACTTGGGCACAGAAGACGGTTTGGAAAAAAGACGTTTTGAAGGGAAGAAGCAAGCTGTCTTGAAAGAATTGCGGGAATGCCGGTATGAAGCATTAAAAGAAGAAAATTCTGCCTGGTGGGCCAACGTGTGGGAGTGCTCGGATATCGTGATCCGTGGGGACGAAGAAAACCAGCAGGGAATCCGCTATTGTATCTTTCAGATGTATCAGACGTATCATGGTGGGGTGGACGGAAATATCGGGGCAAAGGGACTGACCGGAGAAGCCTATAACGGAAACGCCTTTTGGGATACGGAAGTCTATTGTCTGCCCTTTTATGTTTTTCATGATTTAAGGGCTGCCAGAAAACTGCTGAAGTTCCGGTATGATACGCTCGCGGAGGCGAAGGAACGCGCCAAGGCGCTTGATTGTCAGGGCGCTTTTTATCCTATCGCAACCATCAGCGGGCGGGAATGCTGTAATCTGTGGCAGCACGCAAGCCTACAGCTGCAGGCGTCAACCGGGGTGGCCTATGGCATATGGTTTTATCAGAGGATCACAGGAGATCTGGAATTTTTATATGAGTATGGACTGGAAATGCTGATTGAGATCTGCCGTATGCTGGCAACCCGGGGAAGCTTCACCGAGGGCGGAAGGAAGTATGGATTTTATTGTGTCATGGGTCCGGATGAATTCCAAATGATGGTGAATCACAACTGCTATACCAATCTGATGGGGAAGTTTACATTGGAATATACCGAAAAGATTCTGAAACAACTGGAGGAAAGAGACCAAGAACGCTTGAAAGCTGTGGTACGAAAAACAGATTTAAAGGATGGGGAACGCAGACAATGGAACGAGATGGCGTTGCGCATGTATATTCCTCGCTGCCCCACGTAGATGTGGACGCGATACCTGTGGCTGATTTCCCGCTGTATGAGCATTGGTCTTACGATCGGATTTATCGCAATGATATGGTAAAGCAGCCGGATGTGCTGATGTTCTTTCTGATGTTTCCTTCCGGGTTTACCGGGGAGCAGCTTCGTCGGAATTACGAATATTACGAGCCGCGCTGTATTCATGAAAGCTCATTGTCGCCCTCTGTGCACTCGATTCTGGCAAGCCGGCTGAAAAAGCATAAGGAAGCTTATGAGTTCTTCCGGTTTGCAACCAGAATGGATCTGGATAATTATAACCGGAACACCAGGGAGGGATTGCATACCACCTCCATTGCGGCGGCCTGGATGAACATTGTCTATGGCTTCGGCGGGATGCAGTCGGATGGAGCATGCCTGTCGCTGTCTCCGTCCATACCGGAACAATGGCAGAGCTATTCCTTCCGTCTTGGCTATCAGGAGGACATCATTGTGGTAGAAGTGGGGAGAGAAACAGTTTCTCTTTACACCTTGAACGGAAAAAATATTCGGATCTGGCTATACAAAGAAGAAGTTGTGCTTGGGAAAGAAGTGTTAAGCAGAAGGATGTGTGACGGAGATGAAAGTACAGGAAAATAGAGATATAACAGAAGGATGGAGAGGAAAAGGCATGGATTGGTCACTGGAGGAAGCGGGCTTTTCCCAGGAAAAAATTGCATCTGACGGAAGCAGATTCCTGATTGGGAATGGATATATGGGAGTCAGAGGAACCCTGGAGGAATATGAAAAGGATCGTCTTCCTGCCATCAATCTCGCCGGCATATATGACAAGGTGAAAGAAGGATGGAGGGAGCCGCTGAACGCTCCCAATGTATGTTACTCCTATTTGAAGGTGGATGATGTGGTGTATGCCCTTCCCGAACAGCCGGCGGAATCTCATATCCTGAGTCTTGATTTTCGACATGGAATCTTTCGCAGGAAAACAAGCTGGAAAACAAAACGCGGGACGGTCACGCTGGAGACGGAGCGGTTTGTCAGCTTAAAACAGGTACATCTTCTGGCAATGCAGGTGTGCGTTACGGCAGATTTTCATGCGGATGTGGAGTTTCTTACCGGAATCGATGGAGATGTATGGGATATTCACGGGCCGCATTATAAAAAGCTGGAGATAGAAGAGGCGAAAGATTTCATTGGCATCACCGGAATCACACAGGAGAGGGAAGACAAGGTCTATGCCATATCAGAAGTGAAGGCGGAATTTCCCAATGAACGAATGCGGGAGCAGAGGGAAAAGAAAATCCTTGATCGTCTCTGCTTCGTGACGGAAAAGAATCAAGTCTATCTTATTACAAAAGGATCGGTCATCTATACAAGTAAAGATGATAAGGCGTACCGAGAGCAGGCTGCGGAGCTCTTAAGCCAATATGAAAAAAAGGGCTATGACCAGACAAAGGCGGAGCATATGGCTGCCTGGGAGGAAAAATGGCAGGAGTCGGAGATTACCATTGAAGGAGATGAGGATGCGATGCAGGCGGTGAATTACTCCATTTATCAGCTGCACAGCATTGCACCGAGACATTCGGACAGCCTATCCATTGCCGCCCGGGGACTGTCAGGGCAGACTTATAAGGGAGCAGTCTTCTGGGATACGGAGATGTTTATGCTGGATTTCTTCCTGAATACGGAGCCGTCCGTGGCAAAAAGTCTGATGAAGTACAGGATCGATACGTTGGCCGGAGCGCAGAAGAAGGCAAAGGAATATGGATTTGACGGAGCCTTCTATGCATGGGAAAGCCAGGAAGGTGGATTTGATGCCTGCACCGATTATAATGTGACGGATGTATTCACCGGACGACCGATGCGCACGTATTTCAGGGATAAGCAGGTACATATTTCTGCTGCTGTCGTGTATGGGATCATGCGCTATACAGAGAAAACCGGAGACAATTCCCTGCTCCAGGAGGGCGGGGCGAAGGTCATCATCGAATGTGCAAAGTTCTATTACAGCATGCTTTTGAAAAAGGTGGGCAGCGATGTTTATGAGCTTCATGACGTGATTGGCCCGGATGAATACCATGAAAGAATTGACAACAACGGCTATACCAACCGCATGGCAAAGCTGACTTTTGATATGGCAGTTCGGGTGCTGGAAAAAATGGAAGCCTTCCTGGCGGAATATACAGTTGGGCAGCTGAGAGAAAAATTCCTGGATGCGTCAAAGCATTTGTATTTGCAGCAGCCAAACGGAGAAGGAATCATCCAGCAGTTTGACGGCTACTTTCAGCTGGAGGATGTATCTCTTTCTAAGGTGCGCGGAAGATTGCTGCATGAAAAGGAATACTGGGGCGGTGCCTACGGCGTGGCAAGTCACACGCAGATCATCAAGCAGGCGGATGTGATTATGATGTTGAATCTGTTTTCCGGGGAATATCCGGAAGAGATTTTGAAGAGAAACTGGGAATATTATGAGCCTCGCACGGAGCATGGATCCTCTCTGAGCGCATGCATGTATGCGATTTTGGCCTGCAAGTGCCACAGGAGTGACCTGGCCTATCCTTTTTTTCGAAAATCATCCACCGCGGATTTGAAGGGCGGCGGAAAAGAATGGGCAGGCCTTGTGTATATCGGCGGGAGCCATCCGGCTGCGGCAGGCGGCGCGTACATGACGGTGGTCAATGGATTCGCAGGGCTTGAAATAGAGAATGACATTATAAAATTGACCTCAAATCTTCCGGATCACTGGCAGGCTTTGCGGTTCCGGATTCAATATAAAGGAAAAAGATATCAGGCAGAAGTCACCCAGGATCATGTGGGTCTGACTGCGATATAGAATTTTTTGTCTCGTGCGCGAGTCTTCCATCCTGGAGCCATTTCAGGTGTCAGCATGTATGGTACGGACGCTTTCTCTTTCAACCAGCTCTGTGGTCAGCACAATCTCCGTGTCGGGGAGCGGGCGTCCTTCTAATAATTGAAGCATTGTTTTCACTGCCATCTCTGCTTTCCTGTCAATATCCTGATGGATCGTTGTAAGGGTGGGAGTGGTAATCTGGCAGATGTAGGCATCATCAAATCCGACGATGGAGATATCCTCCGGGATCCGAAGCCCCTGCTCCTTCAAGGCAGTCATCATTCCTGCCGCCATAATATCAGCGGTGACAACACAGGCTGTGACACCACACTGGCGGGAAAGGACGGCTAGCTCTGTTCCAGCCTGCTTGGCGGAGGGGAGAACCATTTCCTGCTCAATGATAAAGCTTGCATCAAAGGGGATGGAGGCTTCCGTCAGGGCGGATTTATAACCAAGAAAACGCTCCTGCAGCACGCCGCCGTCCCGAAAAGCAGGGGAGGCGAATGCAATTTTTTTATGTCCATGTGCCACCAGGTATCTGGTGGCATTATAACTGCCCTGAAAATCCTCCAGACCGATGTTATGGACATGGGGCTGCCGGACGTAGGAATCGATCAGAACCATGGGGATGTTCAGGCTCTGGGCCACATCATAAAAGTCATCCTTGAACATGCCGATAAAGAACAGACCATCAATGTTCCAGGTCTGTAAAAAGGAAAGAAGATCCCCGGAAGTCTCAATGGTCCGAAGCATCAGATAATACCCGTTCTGCCGCAGGACAGATTCAATGGTACCGATGATGGAGGACTGGAAAGGATCGTTCATGAAATTGTCTGGCTGGGCGGCGATATGGTTGATAAAACCGATCACTTTGGAGCTGCTGGAGATCAGGGAACGGGCGGACATGTTGGGAATGTAGCCCAATTCCTGAATAGCATCATTTATTTTTTTGATGGTTCCGGGAGATACACGATTGTCTCTTTGGTGAATCACGTTGGAGACGGTGGTGCAGCTGACCCCGGTATATTTGGCAATATCTTTGATGGTTATCATTTGGCGTGTCCCTTCTGTTGTTCGAGCTGCTTTTATTTTAGCAGTTATAGATGGAATTTACAAGGCGTCTTTCGCAAGAACCATATATAAATCCGCAATTATAGCAGTTGTTCCAGCGAAAAAAGCTTGCTATTCTAATGGTAAGAGCTATGAACAGACAGCCGGAAATCCTTTCAACGGATTGGCTGCGAAGGGGGAAAAGGCGGATGCGAAAGAAGAAAACGTGGTGTCTTGTACTTCTGTTGGTACCGTTCCTGTGTACGTCATGCCAGCTTATGCCGGTGGAAGAAGAGCTTCCGGCGGCTCCGGTCATACGGGCTTATGAGGGGGCAGCATACCGGCAGGTGACGGTCACGCGGGGCGATCTGATTCTGACGAAGGCAGTCCGATGCACCTGTGTGCCGACAAGGCGGGAGAGCCTCGGCTTCTCGCAGGGCGGCGTAAACATAGAACGGGTCTATGTCAGTGAAGGACAGCAGGTGCAGGCGGGGGAGCTGATGGCAGAGCTGTCCATGGGTGATCTCAAGGAGCAGATTCTGGCCGGGGAGCGGGAAATGCAGATCCTACAATTGAAAAAAGAGCATTTATTGGAGCAGCAGGCGCTGGAAGAACACTGGCAGGAGCTGTCAAAGGAAGACAAGCAGGCCGCCCTGGAGCAGCAGCTGGGGGAGGTGGCGGATGCGTTGTACATTCAGGAACTGCGGCTGGAGGAAATGAGAGCAGAGCAGAAGGAACGGCAGATCTGTGCCAGTATCGACGGAACCGTTTCCTATGTGCAGAAGCTCAAGCGGGGACAGCGTTCTGTGAAGGGAGAGACCATCCTCACAATCTCGGATAAGAGCACGACGGTGTTCGTAGTAGAGGGGGCGGATACACAGTACTTTCCGGTTGGAACACCGGCGATCATCCGCTGTCAGGATCTGGAATTATCAGCAGGGGCCGTGGAGGCGGCTTCGCTTGGGCTGCCAGATCAGCGGGAGGATGGCACGCCCCTTGTCTATCTTAGGCTGACGGAGCCGGAGCCCTCCTTGCGGGACGGCGCGGAGGGAAGCATTCGGATTACGCTGGAGACAAGAAGCCAGGTGCTGTTTGTAAATAAGAGGACGATAAAGACGGCAAACGGAGAGCAGTTTGTGTATATGCAGGGGGAAGACGGCCGGAAGGTACGGCGGACAGTGACCACCGGGCTTGAGAGCGGAGACCTTGTTGAGATCACAAGCGGTCTCGCGGAAGGAGAAAGCGTGATAGTGGAATGAAAAAGTATCTGACATGGATGATGGCGCTGGTTATCCTGCTGGGACAGGTCGGCTGTAAGGACAGCATCAATGCGCCGGCGGAATTGCTGGAGCCGGTGGGAGTGAAGCTGGATACGGCGGTTGTGCAGCGGGAGGAGATCTATGAGATAGCCGCGTATCAGGGGGAAGTCGTGCCTTATGTGGAGGCACTTTCCTTCCCGGAGGATGGATATCTGGAGGAGATAAAAGTATCTGTGGGAGATGTGGTCCGAGAGGGGCAGGTTCTGGCTTCCACCGGGGAGGGGCGGCTTCGGGAGCAGATCGAAGCGTTACAGGAAGAGATGGCAGATATCCGTAAGCTGGGAGAATTTAGTGACCGGAAAGCACAGCTGGATATAGAGATTGCTGTGGAAGAGCTGGCCATTCTGGAAGAATCGCAAGCAGCCGCTCAAGTCGGGCATGGGGAATCAGAAGCTTCTGCCGGAGGCGAGAAAGTGGATGAGGAAGCCATTGCTTGGGAATACCGGGAAAAGGAGGCCCAGATCCAGCGGTTGAAGCTGCAGCTGCAGCAGGCGCAGGAAATGCGTGGGCTGGAGCTCTCCCAGAAGCAGAGCAGCCTAAAGGCACTGCAGAATAGAGCCGGCAGAAATGAGATCACAGCGCCCTTTAACGGTCAGATCGTCTATGTGAGACCCGGCAATACCGGTGACGCCGTAGCGGGCGGTGTGCCTGTATTTTATCTGGCGGATCAAAGCCGGGTGCATATTGAGGCGGAACATATCTCAGAATCAGAGATTCAAAAAGCAGATAGAATCTATGGGAAGATTATGGACCGGGAGTGTGCCCTTACCTATCTGCCATATGAGAACGACGTCTATGCCGCCATGGTGGCAGCCGGGGAGGAGATCCGGACACGGTTTTCCATAGAGGCCGGGGAGGATGCTTTGGAGAGCGGACAGTTTGCCGCCGTTATGCTCCGCAGTGCTTACCGGGAAAACGTACTGACCGTACCGGTGAATGCGCTGTATCAGGATTGGGTCGGCCGGTATGTGTATAAGATAGAAGGGGAACATCGCATCCGGTGTGATGTGACGGTGGGACTGATCACAGAGACAAAAGCGGAGATTGTGGAGGGATTGAAGGATGGAGATGTGGTCTATATCAAGGAGTAGAAGGAGAGCAGCGATTCTGACAGCCGCGCTCCTGCTCTTTACATCCTGCGGAAGGTCTGGGCAGGATCAGAGGCTGCCCGGGGAGAACCTGGCTTTGCCGGAGCAGGCAAATTATCAGACGACTGTGGTGCGGGAGGGTACTTATGCCACGACTGTGGCAGGCACAGCTTCGGTGCACTACCTTAAGAGCGCCAGCCTTTCCTGGGAGAAAAGCAATGCCTGCTATCGCCAGGTTCTGGTGGAGCCGGGCCAGCAGGTGCAGGCCGGGGAGGTTCTGGCGACCTTCGATATCATTCCGCGCAGGGCGGACAAGACGGAGTTGGCGCTGCAGCTGGAACGGGCCAGAGAGAAGGACAGGACGGGGCGGGAAGCGCGTCTGTCCGCCATTGCCGAGGAAGAGCAGAGCGCGGAAGGACTTAACGATCACCAACTTCAGATCGCTCTCTGCCAGCTTGAAAAATTAAAAATTGACTACGAGCAGTTTGACTATCAATCAAAGCGGGAGCTTGCACGGCTGGAGGAACAGTGGGAGGCGTTGGAAGCGGAGCAGGAGAATTGCACACTGCTTGCCCCCTTTGACGGTGTGATCGATACGGTGGAGAGCTTTACGCCTGGAGATCGGGTTGCTGCCGGTGCGGTTCTGATCACCATGCATGATCCGAACCTCTTTTTGCTTCAGACGGAGGAAAATGCAGACGAGCTGCGGTACAATATGCAGGTATCCATCGGGGGAGCTGACAAGGAGCATCCCGTCCCAGGCAGAGTCGTCTCGGCCCGGAACCTTCTTCCGGCCGGGACGGCGGACGGACCGGTGTGGATTGCTTTGGAGGGAGTTACAGCGGCAGAGGCGCTGGGCAGAACACCTCATTATGAATGCCGGACCGAAGAACTGAAGCATGTTCTTGTGACAGAACGAGAGGCGGTTCACAAGGAAAACGGCAAGGAATGGGTCTATGTGCTGGAGGAAGGTGGAATTCGAAAGCGGTATGTTCTGCCGGGCTTTGGGAATTCCCGGGAATTGTGGATTCTGGACGGACTTTTGGATGGTCAGTCTTTGATCGTGGATTAGAGGGGGAGAGATGATGCTGCATTTTGTGTTTCGAAAGATACAAAAAAAGAGATGGATGGTTGCAAGTCTTCTGATGGGCAATCTTTTGCTGATTGCCATTGCAGCGGCAGGCCCCATGTATTCTCAGGCGGTTCTCGGACGTATGCTGACAAGAAATCTTGGCAGCTATCTGGAGAAAACCAACCAGTATCCCGGCGCTGTCACGCTGCAGAGCGTGTACCGTGGTTCAGGATCCGATTTCGGGGAAGCAGGAAAAGAGGAGGAGGTGGCCGGACTGCTGAAGCGCTTGACAGAGGAGCTTAAGGTTCCGGTGCTTTTTTCCGTGACACGGTATGAGAAGGAGAACGTGCGGGGACTGTCGGATGTGCAGGAACAGGGGGAAAGGCGGGAATTCGCCCTGAAGCTTGCTGCCTATTCGGAGCTTGAAGAGCATATCAGCCTGATCGGCGGGGAGGGATACTCCGGGGAGCTGGATGGAGATTGCTTTGACGTCATCGTCAATGAGAAGACCTTTGTGGAGCAGAGCCTGACGCTGGGGGAGGAGCTGGAATTACCAGGGCTTCGGGATGCATCCGGGAAGCCTTACCGGATGCGGGTCACCGGAATCTTTGAGAACAGCAGCCCGGCGGATCCCTACTGGATATCGTCGCCAACCATCCCAAACAATGTCTTTTTGATGGATGACGGATTGTTTTGGGAGCTATTTGCTGGTTCAAAGGGGAAGAACGAAAGCTTTGTGACCACATGGCACACGGTGCTTGATTATACCGGCATACGCGGCGATCAGGCAAAAAGGATCCTGGCTGTAACGGAGCGGTACCGTGGAGTTTTTCAGGAGATGGGGATTAGGGATATCACCTTTTCCTTTCGGTCTGTGCTGGAGGAGTTCGTACCGGAGGCACGAAAGCTGAATACCACCATCTGGACGCTGCAGGTGCCGGTTTTTGTGCTGCTGGCCGCATTTATTTTCCTGGTGTCCCGGCAGCTGCTGGAGCTGGAACAGAATGAAATCGCAGTCTATAAGAGCCGCGGCGCCAATAAAAAGCAGATTCTTTTGCTCTATCTGATCCAGAGTCTGGTCATCGCCGATCTGGGGCTGGCAGGAGGAATTCCTTTCGGTGTGCTGCTGTGTAAGCTTCTGGGAGCCTCCGACTCCTTTCTGGAGTTCGTTCGGAGGACGGCTCTTCGGGTGGAGGTGTGTCCTATGGCATGGGCGGCGGCAGGAGCAGCGGTATTCTTTTCCGTGTGCACCATGGTGCTGCCGGTGTTTCGCCATGCGCAAGTTACGATTGTCGCTCATAAGCGGAGTAAAAGCAGAGGGAACGGGCGGCCCTGGTGGAAGAAGTTGTTTCTGGATGTGATTTTGCTGGCTGTCTCTCTCTATGTCCTGTATCAATTTCATGGACAGAAGGAGTATCTGGCTGGGCAGGTGATGGAGGAGGCGTCTTTAGATCCGCTGTTCTATCTTAGCTCCTCCCTTTTTCTGCTGGGGGCAGGGCTGCTGGTGCTGCGTATTTTTCCATGGCTGGTACGAGGTATCTTTTGGATCGGGAAAAGATGGTGGTCCCCAGCATGTTATGCCGCTTTTCTTCAGGTGATCCGTACAAGAAGCAGTCAGGGGTTTCTCATGGTTTTTTTGCTTCTGACCGTGGCGCTGGGAATCTTTGATACCCAGGCGGCCCGGACCATCAATGAGAATGCGAAAGAGCGGATTCGGTATCGTGTGGGAGCTGACCTGGTGGTGCAGGAGGTCTGGAAGAACAATGGGCAGGAGATGCTGGAGGATACCACAGGGCTTCTCACGTTGACGTATGAGGAACCTGATTTTGGAAAATACGCAAAGCTGGACGGTGTGAAAAGCGCTGCCAGAGTCCTGATGGACAAACAGGCGGGCGTATCGGTAAAGGGCGGAACGATTCAGAATGTCATGCTGATGGGAATCCACACAAAAGAATTCGGGGAGACGGCCTGGTTCAAGGAGTCGCTTTTGCCGGTTCACTGGTATGAATACCTGAATGCCATATCCCAGAATCCCCGGGGAATTCTTGTCTCCGCTAATTTCAGAGATAATTATGATATTCAGGTGGGGGATGTGCTGAACTACACCAATGAAAAGGGGGATTCCATGGGAGGCATTGTCTATGGGTTTGTGGACTACTGGCCCTCCTATGCGCCGGTGATACACTCCAAGGGAAAGGATGGCAGGTATCAGGAGACAGATCAATATCTGATCGTGGCCCATCTGGCCCAGCTGCAGTCGGCCTGGGGGATAACGCCCTACCAGGTGTGGATGAAGACGGAGGGGTCTTCCCGGTTTTTGTACGATTACGCCGAAGCTTCGGGAACGGAGTTCGCTATTTTTGAGGATACAGCGGCGGAGCTGGTGGCCTTGAAGAACGACCCGGTCTTCCAGGGAACCAATGGGATTCTGACCATAGGCTTTCTATGTGTGCTCCTTCTGTGCATAGCGGGCTTTTTGATCTATTGGATCTTGTCGATACAGTCCCGGACGCTGCAGTTTGGCATTTTCCGGGCCATGGGCATGTCCATGAAGGAGGTTTTATTTATGTTGATTACAGAGCAGGTATTGATTACCGGAGTAGCCATCGGAGCCGGTGTCCTGGTGGGAAGGCTGGTGTCGGAGCTGTTTATGCCGGTGTTCCAGATGGGCTATCTGGCGTCGGATCAGATACTTCCCATGGAGATTGTACGGACGGGAGCAGACTACGGGCGGCTGTTTGTGGTGATCGGACTGGCTATGGCGCTCTGTATGGGGATCCTGGGCTGGCTGATCTCGAAGATTCGGATCACCCAGGCTCTGAAGCTGGGGGAGGATTGAGAGATGGAATATATAATTCAGGCCCGGGGAGTGAAAAAAGGCTTTCCCACAGCGGGCGGGGACACCTTCTGGGCGTTAAAGGGTTTAGATATGGGGATCGGGCGTGGGCAGCTTGCCATTTTAAAGGGGCGATCCGGCTCCGGCAAGACTACCCTGATGAATCTGTTAAGCGGGCTGGATACGCCCACCGAGGGGGACATCTTTTTTGGAGAAACCAATATCGCCAGACTGGGAGAGCGGGAGCGCAGCCGTCTTCGTCGTATTAAGACCGGCTTTGTATTCCAGTCGGTGGCGCTGATCCCCATGATGACTGCCTATGAGAATGTGGAGTTCGCCCTTCGGCTGGCCGGTTATAAGGGGAATCGCAGGGAGCGGGCAGAGGAGTGTTTAGAGCTAGTGGGGCTGGGAGCCAGGCGGAAGCATTTGCCCCAGGAGCTGTCCGGTGGAGAGCAGCAGCGGGTGGCCATCGCGAGAGCCATCGCCCACAGGCCTCAGGTGCTTTTTGCGGATGAGCCCACGGCGGAGCTGGATACAGACACCGGACTTTCGGTGATGAAGATTTTTCAGGAGTTGACGGCAGCGGAGGGAGTGACTGTTGTCATGACAACCCATGACAGCGGATTGATGGAGCTTGGAGACGCAGTGTTTGAACTGGAGGACGGTGTGTTTGCAGGAGGCGTGTGAATTGCAGGAGGATGCTATGGATAAGGATGTTTTATGTGAGAGTACTTCGTGTGAGAATATGATTACCTGCGAGAACCTGGTGAAGATCTATAAGACAAAGGAGCTTGAGGTTCTGGCACTCCAGGGACTGGAGCTTCAGATTGCCCGGGGGGAGCTTATGGCCATCATCGGCAACAGCGGCAGCGGTAAGTCAACCTTCCTGAATATGCTGGGCGGGCTGGACCGGCCCTCCGCCGGAACACTTACGGTGGACGGCAAGGATCTGTTCCGGCTGAATGAGCGGGAACTGGTGGAATACAAGCGAAATACGGTGGGCTTTGTCTGGCAGAACAATGCAAGGAATCTGGTGCCTTATCTGAATGCCTGGGAGAATGTGCAGCTGCCGATGATGTTTCATGACGGAAAAATGGGGAAGGAGAGAGCCATGATGCTGCTGGAGATGGTGGGAATGGCTCACAAGAAGAACAGCCGCCTAAGCCAGCTATCCGGCGGCGAGCAGCAGCGGGTGGCCATTGCCATCGCTCTGGCCAACAATCCCAAGATCCTTCTGGCGGATGAACCCACCGGTTCTGTGGACGTGCGCACCGGAAGCTATATTCTGGATGTGTTCCGGGAGCTGAATCAGAATCTGGGGTTGACCATCGTGATCGTGACCCACGACCGGATGCTGTCGAAGAAGGTGAACCGGGTGGTTGCTATCCGGGATGGGAAGACCAGCAGCGAGCTGGTGGCAAAGCAGAGCTATGCCCACCGTCTGGATGGAATCGGAAGGCTGCAGGAGACCCACAATGAGTATGCGCTGCTGGATAAGGCGGGGCGTGTTCAGATTCCAAGGGAGATGCTGGACAGCATTGGCGTTACCGGGAATAAGGTGCAGCTTAAGGTGGAGGACGGGAGGATTGTGATTACACATTGACATATGAAAAAAGCAGCTGCGTCAACGATTGGAAAATCGCGAAGCGGCTGCTTCTTTCTCTGTCTACGCTCCGGTTCGGTCGGCGCTAAGCAAACATCCCCCGGATGTTTAGCGCCGCTCCACCGCAACAACAGTATGCGGCGCAACAGCAACACTTTCATCCTTCCACCGCAACGTTCCATGTCCGGCGGAACGGTTGTCCACTATAATCTTCTCCGGCGTGATCTCCACCAGGATGGATCCCTCCGGCGTGGGAACTTCTCCCTTGAGCTGCAAAAGGCCGTTTGGATGGGGCTCCACCAGGAAGGTCTCATAGCCGGGGGCAGTGGGGCGCACCCCCAGGTAGTACTTGCCGAACAGAATGATGGGCCCGGCGCCCCAGGCGTGGCACAGGCTCTTGCCGTAGGGATGTCCGTACATGGCGTAATGCTCCGCCCCTTTCTGGGCGGGATCGTAGGTCTCCCAGAAGGTGTCGCAGCCCAGGTCCAGCATACCGCCCCAGTAGGAGGTCAGGAACTGATGCATCTGGGGGAACAGCCCCGCTT
>CABQGZ010000010.1 GCA_902463835.1 uncultured Lachnospiraceae bacterium | reverse complement strand
CGTCACAGCAGAGAATCTTTTTTCCTGTTCCTTTCCATTTTTCTCCACCATCGCAAACAGCCAACATATTTCCATAATCCAGCGCACGGTCTTTATCTTTGCTCAGCGGATACCAATGTTCAATGGATGTCTTCTGACCATCGTTCTGAATTTTTCGCATACAATATGCACATAAATAATGCTGTTCCTCAAGAAGACTCTTCCGGATAAGCTCTTTGGGCAATCCATCAAATGCATATCTGATTGCTTTCGTATCTCCATCCTCTATTGCTTTCCACTCCTGGCTGCTTTTAATCGTGCCCACCCTGCGTATCATTTCACTAGGTGGAGTACTTTTTTCTATATAAAGCATCCTTTAATCCTCCTCCCAGCGATTCAGCTGCAATTCATCCTCTGCACCGCGAACATCCGCATGCTCCTCGCCAAGCGCATCCGCCATCAATTTAATAATATTTTCTGCCTTTTTCCATTCATCTTGTTCTATGGCTTCCTCAAATTGTGAATATAATTCTTTAATTTCTTTTGGCCTTTCCGTTGTTCCTTGGCGGAAATTCAATACATCCTGAACAGAATAACCATAGGCATCCTCTAAATAAATAACATCCTGGTCTTCTGCAATCATAAGAAGCTGTTCATTCTTGCAGGAAGAAATCACAATTGGAGAATGTGTTGCCAAAATAAACTGAATATTGGGGAATGTCTCCTCCAATGCATTTATAATGTTCCACTGCCACTTTGGATGCAAATGCATGTCTATCTCATCAATTAACACAATGCCCGGCGTTTCTTTCAAAACCACCGCTTTTTCTGGATTCAGTAATGCCAATCTATAGGCAAGATTCATAACCATCCACAACAATGACTGATATCCTGCACTCAGATTGGAAACTGGCATCGTCATCTCCTCCTCACGATAAACCATCTCATCCAATTGGCTGGAATAATATATTTCTGGAGCATGACTCAGATTACTTATTTTCGTCATGAAGGCAGATACAATCTCTTTGAATGCCTCATATTCTTTTATTTTACTCTTTTTCTGAAAAGCATTCAGTTCCATTTTAAGACACCAAGCCTGAATTCCCTTTATATCCAAGGAATAATCCAAACATCCAATATAACCGCAGCGTCTGTCATTCAACTTCTTCTTTAACTCTTTCCCGAAATCCCCACGCCGCATCTGCCACACTCTTGCATCACTTTGAAAACATAACAGCGGCAATATAGTATCCGGATCATTAGAAATCTTCTGCATCCATTTTACAATACCATCGTCATCCATTTTTGTTCGCGTATTTCCACTCTCGTCCTCACGATATCTCTTCCATTTAAAATCCTGATTGCCTATTTTCAATGTGCACGTCATTTCTGCCGGATTCCAATAATGGATTTCCGATGACGCATCCCCTTTTTCATCCAAAGAAAACCGAATATCGTCCTGCAAAATATTTTTCGTCGGTACACCATTAATCCCTTTCAGTGCCCCAGACAGAGCTACCGCGATGGCTTCCAGTACGGAAGTTTTTCCCACCCCGTTATCACCAATCAAAAGATTGACCCCGGGCATAAACTCAAGTTCCATATCCTTTACTGCCTTAAAATTTCTTATAGATACTTTTTCCAGATACAAATCTACTCACCTTCTCCGCTATTTTTAAACTATGCTAATGATAATAATAGCATGAAAATGCCCGTTTTACAATCATTTTTGTATATCTGAATTGTAAAAATCACAGCAGCATGTTATACTAATACAAGGTGGCCGTCTTTCCGAGAAATAAGTCTGCCGCCACAAAAGATCCCAGGAGATACCGCTATGCTTGGATTAAGCTTTGATGAACTTCCCCATTATATCTACTCAAACAACCGCCAGTTTTTTGCACATGAACACCATATGGACCGCCTTTTCAACGAAGACGTCCTGATTCTCATGCAAAAGGGCATCCTGCGCTTTTCTGAGGACGGCCGTCCCATCGAGCTGCACGCAAACGAATATTATCTACAGCGCGCAGGACTCTATCAGACTGGTCCCTTAGAAAGCGAGACGCCGAACTATTTCTTTATTCACTTTCACGGCACCTTTGAGGAAAACGGAACCCTTCCACTGCAGGGCACATTCCGATATGAAAGCATACAGCCCATTCTGGACGAAATCGTATTTCTCGGCATCGAGTCACCCAAGATTGAGTACGAACGGCTGTTTTACACGCTGCTGTCCGAGCTTGCCAAGCAGCAGCGCAGCGAGACAATGGCAGAAAAGATTCGCACATATCTCCTGAAAAATTACACAAAGCACATCACGCTCCAGGACATCAGTGAGCAGTGCTGCTTTCTGTCCAAAAACAGAATCATCGACATTTTTCGCAATACCTACGGCAAAACACCCTACCGCTATCTCACGGACTACCGGCTGGATAAAGCACGGGAATTTCTCGTATCCACCAAGAGACCCATCTCCATGATTGCCTCCGATGTGGGCTTTGACGATTATTCCGTTTTCTTTCGGGCATTTTTTGCCAAATACGGGATTTCCCCCACTGACTACCGGGAGATCAAGCATGCAGAATTCTTTATTCCACCGGAAAATGAAAGGCCAGGGCAGGAAACCTAAGTTGCTCCACAAAAAAAGCGATAAGGACTTACACGGCCCTTACCGCCTTATTCTCTACTTTACAACTCTATATGGTACTTTCCATTATCATATACCACATCCGCAATACATGCCCTACGGTTGTCACTGGGCTTATCAGCAGCGGTGTGAATATGAAATGCTGTCTTTAAATTACCATCTTTATCTGTAAAAAAACTGTTATGCCCAGGTCCGGAAAAATCCTTTTCCTGCATATCAGCATGAAGGATCGGATTGTCAATTTCCGATTTTACAAAGTCCCCGTCCGGCTTATCTGCAACTGCCACACACACGCAATATCGCCTGCTCGCATAATAATTGGCTGAGTAAAAGAGATGATACTTTCCATCTTTTTTCAGTACGGCCGGACCTTCATTCCAAAGCCACGAACCGTCGCCGTCATGCTCGTATGGATAGGTCGGCGTCGTCAAAAGCTTTGGTTCGCCCACCACTTCCGTCAGATCATCGTTCAGTTTCACTACATAGATCTGGCTCACATGCCCGTCGCCCACAACATTCTCCGAACAATCCCGGGAATAGTAGAAGTAGGCTTGTCCATCGTCATCAATAAATACATGTCCGTCAATCGCCGCATAGCCAAAATCGAACATGGGCTCATTTTTCACTTGTCTGAAGGGTCCCTGCGGCTTATCCGCAACCGCAACGCCAATGCGAAGACTCTTGTCACTTTCCCGACGCGCTGTGAAATGCATTACATATTTTTCATCCTTTGGCCTGCGAATCACCTCCGGAGCCCAGAAGCTTTCACTTGCCCAACTGTCTGACATATCAAGAACCATTCCGCCATCGCTCCAAGTCTGAAGATCCTCTGAGCGGTAATAACGAAATCCCCGCATGCGAAACTCTGTGGCATACATAATATATTCCTTTCCATCGGAGACCACGAACGGGTCTCCGATGTTTGTTACATTTGTTCTGTAAAGCATAACCTTTCTTACTCCTTCACTCAGCTATTCCCGCTGCGACGTCTTCGGTACAGACACACCACGGCAATTAACAGGATGAGACTGAAAATGCCAATTATACTTATGAGCTGAATATCGATTGCGTCATCGCCTGTCTTCGGCGCTTCTCCATCCGGTTTATTTGTATCTGGTACGCCTGGCTTGTCGGTCTCATCTGGCTTTCCTGACTCATCCGGCTTTCCTGACTCATCCGGCTTTCCTGGCTTATCTGGCTCTTCCGGCTTGTCTGGCTCTTCCGCCGCCTTTATTTCCATAACCGCGCTCTTTCTCACCGGCTGGTAATTCACATGGTCGAAGACAGCAGTAACTGTATACTTCCCGATCTCAAGGTTCTCATTATTCTCATAGGAGACCGTCCATCCCTCCGGTGCTTCAGCCGTCAGAGAATGTGCCTTCCCGTCGTAGGTAAATACCGCGTCCGAAAGGACAAGTTCCTCTCCTGTGTACTCCGCCTTGTTTACGGTGAGACGCGCTTCCTTTGTTACCGTATTGTAATTCTGATTGGAAAAATATACGGTAACCATCTGTGTTCCTACGTTTGTTCTTCCGTTATTCTCATATACGATATGCCATCCTTCCGGCGCCTGGGCAATTACTGCCTGACTGGTTCCGTCATAGGTGTATACCGCATCCTCCGCGATCAGATCATCACCGTCATAATCTGCAGCAACAATGGTAAGAAGTACATCCTTTCGAACCGTATTGTAGCCATCATGAAGAAATTGCACTGCGACGCTGTAGACACCAACATCCGTGAAATTTCCTTCTCCGTGATGGTATACGATCCTCCAACCGTCAGGCGCAGATCCATCTGCATACTCCTGTCTCAATCCATTATAGACAACCGTTTTATTTTCCGCGGTCAACAGATCGACGTTTGCAAAATCCGACTTGTTAACAATCACTGTGTAAGGAATTTTATACACATAATTCGTTTTATCATTCATCTGAATCCGATGGAAAACAGTGGTCTGGCCCGCCTTTTTTGGAACAATCGCCCCATTTTCAAAGCTTACCACTCCGTCGTCGCCCACCTCCAGAATAGCCTTGCCCACGTCGTAGGATGTACCACAATCTAATACAAGCTTTCCGTCCGTCAGTTCCTTCCCGATTGCCGACCTGGTGATAAAGAACCAATCAAAGCTGACATAAGCAGAAGCATCCTTTCGAATGATCAACGTGTGTTCTCCCGCCGTCAGATACAACCGATAGGAATTGTCCGCACAAGCCGCCAGATTGCTGGTCACACTTCCCGTATAGCGGGCCGGATATGCAGTCGCCTCTCCGTCATCCACAGCCATCAAAAACTTCGCATTCTGCGCTCCCGTATAAGCTCTTGCATACAGATCATAATATCCATCCTCCGGAACAGAAAATGGAATTGTAATAGAGCATTCCCGTGTATTATTAAATTCCGTGATAAATCCATCAAGATATGGACACACTGTATCACCAGTATAACCATTGTAAACCTCCACCGACTTCTCCAGCTTATGATTTATTTTTACAGCCCCCAGCGCATAATCCTCCGCCTGGATCACCGTGTCCAGATTGTCCTTGGGTTTCTCAATCAGCTTAAACCAGTCGGTATTGACTGAATTTGCTTTCTGGGTGAAGGAAATCTTATTTTCTCCCTCCTTCAACTCCACGGTAAAAATGTGCTGCGTCTGATATGAATTGTTTAAAACTGTATAATCATAACGGAATGCAAGGGTTCTGGCCTCTCCATTGATCTTCCAGGTCTGTTCACATCCTTCCAGTTTGTTTCCTGCATTGCTGATCTGGAGATAATATTCACCGGCCCGCTCTGCATATACGGTGTAATTCATCTCAGCTGCATTCGATGTGACGGTACCCAGACCGACCTGACATCCGCTTATCAGGGATGAAGAACCGTTGTACATGACAGAATTCGTGTACTTTGTGCTGTCCGTGGGATACCCCCACTCCGCCTCGATCCGCTCGCCTGTGCACTGCATGCCCAGCTGCTGACGCTCGATGGGATAATAATATACCTGATCCGCCCGGTAGAACTCCACGAAATCCACATTTGTATAGTTTGCAGCATTGGCAATCACAACCGTATTTGTACCGGCCTCCAGTTTTATATTATAATTCTTGAAGAACACCATCCGCGTATTGTTACGGTTGGTGGGCGACGTATAACCGGTCTGCGCCCAGCCATTCCTGCGCATCTCACCCATATTCTGTGCGTCGCCGCCATTGACGCTAACTGACAGGCGGGACGCAGCCGAGTTGGTGAAATACGCATATTTCAAGACATAATCGCCCGCCGTCTTCACGTTCACTGTGAAGGTCATCTTACAGGTGCCTCCCATCTCCACAACGGAGCCGGAAGCATAGGGGCTGTATGTATTTGTCTTTGCGTTGCTCGTATTGTGAGCCTCCGCCTCAAGCCTTTCCGCCCGTTCTGTGGAACTGCCGAAATTATAGTATTCCTCTTCGGCATAAACATTTGTCATCGCCAGGTGTCCGGAAAAACACAGCGACACCATCAGCAATAAGCAACACCATTTTTTCATTAGATTCTTCCTTGCTTTCATTTTTGATCATATCCTCCTTCACACTCTGCTTTTTCTGTCTATTCCGCAATACTTCCATCCTCAGACACCCGGTAATGGGTGGATACATCAAACCAACTGCATGCGCTCTTCCATTTGCGTGTCACAAGGCTCTCACTGTTCCGGCTTGCAGGACAGACAAGTATATTTCCGAGTGCCTGCTGGTATGTGGTTTCCAGAAGCTCATAGGGAATCTCCATCTGGACCTCGTAGCCGCTGTACCCGTCCTTATCCATGATCCGCTTCTGTGTGACAGAATACGTAAAGCCCTCCCTCACTTCGGCGGCCTTACTGAATTCCAGGGATGTGAGCGCTGTCTGCATATAGGCTTCTCCGCCTGCCGTAACGGTATACTTCACTGTCTTTCCGGGCTGCCACCCAGTTACCCCCTCCTGATACATGCTGAATATACACTCTGCATAGTCCTGATACATGGCCTCCCCTGTGCCGATCACGGTGGCGTCGATCACTTTTACCGTAACCTGGAATGCCGAAGGCGTATACCGAAAATACCAATAGGAAACTGCGTCGCTGTTTACGTTTTCCGTTTTGAGCACAACATCTGTATCCTCGATGGCCTTCTTAAAGACAGCGCTTACAACAACGTCTTTTCCCGGCATGGTAAATGCATTTTGACTGTCAAGCTCTGTTTTCTCGCCGTTCAGCGTGACATAGTCGAGAACATAGCCGTTTAACGCATAATAATCCACAGCCACTTTATTTCCTGCACGTGCGGACAGCTCCTCCATCAGGACTCTGCCGTAACGGGAATTCTTGGCAGTGATCCCGTATCTGGCAGAACTTCTGACAAAGGAAGGCGTCAGCACCACCGCCCGATCCGGCATCTCAAAGGAGTTTCCTTCCAATTTTTCCTCACCCAGATAGATTGCCGCAAGCTGGTAACCCGGATTTTCCGTAATGCTTATGGTCACCGTCTCTCCCTTTTTTGCCTTTTCGCGGTCTACCGTTATGGAGCCGCCGTCATTATTTTCGATATAAATCAGATATTCCGCTTCTCCTCTTTGGGCCGATTCTCCACTTTTGGCCAGTCCTCCCTCCTTAGCCAGTCCTGTCAGACCTGCCGCCAGAAGAATGGCTGCAATCAGAAAAACTGCCGCGGATATACACCATGTTTTCTTCATTCTACTCAGCCCCCTTTGTCTGGTTGTTCTGGTAATAGGAACGTGTGTATTTTGTAAAATCGCCGTAGTTGATCTTCATCTGATTCTGGATATTGTACAGCTTGTTCTTATCGATGGAATAATAATTGAGATACAATGTGTTCTCATCTTCATCCATGGAAAACAACGCCATCACGGAATCCAGTCCTCTTCCGCCAACAATATAGCTGGGATCAATCCGAAACGCCATGACCGTATTCCCATGATCCCCTGTAAGCTCCTTGTAGGCGATGCTCTCCGTGACGCTGTGGCCGCAGAGGATCAGAAACAGATTATCATACTTGCAAAGATAATCCTCCCACATATCCAGAGAGCTGGTACATGGATATCCCTTTCTGGAAAAATACCAGTTTGCGCTCAAATATTTATTGTCATCGTACATCTCACCGGCAGCGTCCAAAAAACCATGCGTCATGAGAACCACGCGCCGGTCTGGATACTGCTCCATGACCCTGCAGACCCACTCCATAACACTGCTATCCGCACCGAACTCCAGCGCAATAAACAGATACGGGATATCGCCGCAATCCAGAAGATAGTACATATTCTGGGTCTGCCCCTCCTGATAAGCTCCGCCAAAATAGGACAGCTGTGCCTGCTCCTCATAAGGAAAATACCGATTAAACTCTGTCAGATCGCGATAAAGGGAATCCTGCTTGTAATCATGGTTGCCGGGAACAAAAAAGTACGGGAGCTTCCCCTGCAGCTTCTTCATGGGGCCCGCAATCCGCTGCCAGAACAGATCCCATTCCTCCGGTGAGGACGAGCCTGTCCCATCTGTCAGATCCCCCAGCTGCATGGCCGCCTGGATCTTCCGATCCTTTTGATTATCCAGAATCCAGTCCATATAGCTGTCAATAGCCTCCTGATTTGCCCTAGTAAGCTTCTGTGTATCACCCATAACGGCAAAGGAATAATCACCGGTGGGGTAGAGATCGCCTTCATAATAGAGATCGTTGGTGATCAGCCTTGCATTATTGCAATGTATGGAGGTATCCAGCGCCACCGTATCACCGGCCATCAGCATGGTGTTGAACAGAAGACTGCGGTCACGGGTAAGATGCGAGATCTTATGAGATTCCTCATAGTCCAGCCGTATTTCTTCTGCCGTCCTTACGGAAGAATAGCAGGTAACCTGGCCAATCTCTCCCCAGAAAGGAGATTTTCTCTGTCCCTCAGTAGAATCGCCGCCGATGCGCTGCCGGTAATAATTCCCACTGGTGTCCGCAGATGCATATTCTTCCGCCGTCTCCTGGTATGCCCCGTTTATGTACAACAAAAATTTCTGGTCTGCAGTATCCCGCACCACAGAAATGTGAATCCACTCAGAGGTTCTTACATCTATAGACGGAAACGTCACCTGTGTACCAGCCCACCAGACGGAGACATATCCTTCCGGAGTGATCTCCCAGTTCACAAACCGATTGTTGCTGTTCAGCGCATTATAAAAGCAGTAGCTTCCAAAGATCACACTTTTAACGGTGGACGTATGTTCATTTTTTCCCATACGTATCCAGCACTCAAAGGTATTGATATTTTCCGAGATTGCACTGTCCAGCCGGTATGCGATCTCACCTTCACTGAAGTCCGCACCGATATAATCTTCATCGATCCTCTCATATTCCAGAGAGACGCTGCTAATCGCGCGCTGGCTTTTCGAACCTGCCATCCTAAGATCACTCCCCTGGCTCTTAAGCCCTACGCTGCCAGCGCATATAAGTCCCACCAGCAACAGAGAAATCATTTTTTTCCTCATACTCATACCTCCTGCCTAATCATATCTTTTTGCATCTATGGTGCTGTGAACCTGGAATGATTTCTCATCCCCTGTGACAAGCAAACGATCGTCACGCGTAACTGTCTGAGAATTCACGGGTGTCACGCCGGGCATAAACTGATACTGCTTCACATACGCGTATGGCGAATCGTACCCCATGGTATTATTATCAAATTCCAGATAGAAATAATATTTGATCGTGGTTTTCCCTGAAACCGTTTCATCCTTATCCACCTTGAGATGAACCATCCGCACATTGGAGAGATTGTTGACATATACGGTCTCATCCGGGAACAGCGCAATGTAAGTGCCGCCCCAGCCAAAGCCCACATCTCCATTCCACAGCTCCATCTCCACATGGGTATTCTTCCATGGATCACTGTTATCAAGGGTCACCGTTGGCAATGTCTGAACAAAATACCCATAATAGCCATTTTCGCTGGTCCACATCTGGAAATTATACAAATCCGGATCCACCGACTGCAGATTCTTGTCTATCCCAGCAAAATCAGCGATGGACGGAAAATCAATCCGTAAGAGTTCTTCCGGTTCTTCCGGTTTCACCGGTTCTGATCTTTTTTCCATCTCAATATCGGTCTTTGCCAATTCCTCCACAAAGATCTCATACGCGTTACATTCGCTGTCTTCTCTTGGATGTATCCCATCCCGCAGCTTATCACTTGTCAGACGTCCTACCGTGCCGCCTATGTATGTGATCCAGGGTCTCTTGGCGCACCACTGCTCCATGGCCGCGTTTACTTCGTCCGCAATCGCGATCCTTGCGCTGTCATATGCACGGTGCGAGATCCCGAAATAATATATTTTTGTTGACGGCAACGTCTCATGCATATAAGAAAACATCTTTTGAAGCCCATTCGTTGCTCTGTATGTATCGTCATTATCATCGTAGATATTATTCGTGCCAAGATGTATGACGATATTTTTCGGAGCGGTCTTACTCAGGAAGCTTGTGGTAAAGCTCTCCCAGTCATAGGACGTTGAAGAACCCACACCGCACTGAAGTACGTCCATGCCCTCATACATTTCATAGAATCCGGACCAAAAATCCTTATCGAAGAAGGAATCGCCGATAAACAGCGTCGTTTTTCCGTCGCGGCCTCTCTCCTCCCAGTCGGCCCTGTACTGTGCGACCTTCGCTTCAAAGGGCGCCGTGTTGTATTTCGAGTCTTTTCCCACTGCTCCGCTCTCACGGAATTCCACAGATTTTACATCGTCGGTCCACAGGATCCGCTCTCCGCTATCCTTTATGATGGTCGCTGCTTTTTCATAGCCCTTTTTGGATTCGCCCGGAGTCAGACTCATCGGCTTCACAAAAGCATACGGGCCATCCGCACTGCCTGCATTGTTGGCAAAGCCCACGTAGATCTCATAGGAGATCTCATAGCGGTACCCGCCGGAGTAATCGCTTCCCCGATCCGTGATGGTGCAGCGATGCTTCAGATCCGTCACCTTAGATACATTGTTGATATAATGACTGCCATTCGGGAAGAAAGCCAGATATGTTCCATCCCAACCGTAGCCCACATCTCCGTTCCACAGCTCCAGCTCAATGTGCGTGATATCCTTCCAGGATCCGTCCACGCCGCCGTTCACATAAGAATCCACATACTGAACCATGTTGAGGTACAAGCCGTCCTCCTTCGCCCAGCCACGATAGTCGTACCGCGCCGGTGCATCGGAACGGATCGTGCACGCTTCCCATGGCGTCCAGGCAGGGAACTGATAGTCATCCGGTGTATTGCCGGATACTGTAGTATTCCCGGATTCCCTGGTATTGTCCTTTGCCACGATCCCTGCTTCCCGGAACTCATAGGAAGCACAGTCGTCTGTCCACAAGGTACGATCCCCATCCTTTGTGATTGTCACCACTTTTTCATAGCCCTTTTTGGATTCGCCCGGGGTCAGGCTCATCATCTGTACAAAGGCATAGGGGCCATCCTTACTGCCCGCATTGTTGGCAAAGCCCACGTAGATCTCATAGGAGATCTCATAACGGTACCCGCCGGAGTAGCCTCTTCCCCGGTCCGTGATGGTACTGCGGCACCTAAGGTCCGTCACCTTAGACACATTGTTGATATAATGACTGCCGTCCGGGAAGAAGGCCAGATACGTTCCGTCCCAGCCATTGCCAACATCCCCGTTCCACAGCTCCAGCTCAATGTGTGTGATATCCTTCCATGTTCCGCCCACGCCGCCGTAGGCATAAGAATCCACATACTGAACCATGTTCAGGTACAGACCGTCCTCCTTGGCCCAGCCACGATAATCGTACCGGGTCTGCGCATCGGAACGGATCTTTAAGTCCTTCCAGGCCGTCCAGGTCGGGAATACATACTCCGGCGTGATCCCGCTTGATGTCAACAGATAATATTCGTTTGGATTCTGTGGGTAATGACGATCTGCCCACAGCCAGTCCTGTGCCTCCATCTGCCCGATTCCATTTCTCCTGTTATAGATATAAGCCGTCTCATTTGGCGTCTTCACTGCCCAGGCAAAAGCGGCCTTCTCAGGCTTCCCGGACAATCCCAGTGTCTGATACGGCACCATGACCTCATATACGTACGTCTTCTCATATCCATAGGCGCTTTTGCCCGTATAATCTCTTACCGAGTTCTCTGCAAATACGGTGCGTCTGACCGGAACATAATCGTCACAGCCGGTAAGACAGATATCCGTCCCGGTTCCCCCGTCGATATCCACCGCCACCCGCAGGATCCCATCCTGAAAGCAGGATTCCCCGTTGACTCCGACTCCATCGATCAAAAGCTCGATTCCATCGTTGCTCCAGATGTTATCCGAGCCATCCGTCAGCACCTTATCGTGGACCACCGCCAGAAAATAGATGCCCTCCTCCCCCAGGAAAGCCTTCATCTCTCCACGCGTCTGAGGATTGGTATTCGCGCCTGACACTTCCGTAAGCGCAACTGCAGCGCCGCTGTACGCCTTGTCCTTGGCATCCGCCGTCAGCGTCTTTTTGGGGGCGGCTATCCCGGACTGCACAAACCCATCCTTGTCCACCCGCGCATAGCTGGTGGGAGCAGCGTGATCCATCCCCTTCACAGAAAACCAGCTCCGGGATGTATCCTCACGATTGCTCACATTGTTGAAGGCAGGCATGATGCCGATCTCCTCCGGCTTACTGTCATATCCCAGCGCGGACCAGGGGATAAAAGCCTCCACGCTGTAACCCGACGCTCCCTCCTGCCGGTTTAGCTCCCCGTCCACACGGGCCGCTGCCAGTACCGGGAAATATCCCGTCACCCAGGGATAGTTTTCTTCCGTCTTGCGGCCAAACCATGTCTCGTATCTTCCGGAAGCATCCACCCGCAGCTGGATATTGTCCGTGCGCACATTGTTTCCTTCCTTGAGCATATCAAGCCCCAGCGAATGATACGGCCTGGGATCGATGTAATACTCCACCGAATCGTTTTCAAATATGGCCTTTTCTCCAGAGGAATACACGCTTGTGTCATCTGTCTCGGTAAAGAGATAGAGTCCGTTTTCCCCCAGATGCGCCCAGGAGGTCACTACCACTCCTGTCTTAGTCTCTGTAAAGCTCAGCGTATTGTCGTTCCAGAAGGCTTCGTCACGCTTCCCGTCAATGGCGCTTCCTTCATCCAGCTTAAGGCTGGAGGCCTCTGCCACCTGACCATCCCCGTTTCCAAAGGGGTATTTCTCTTTGCCAGCCCCTGTCCCTTTCGAACCTGTCGCCACCCATACGATGACAACAACCAGAACGGCCAGACAGATTACTGCCGCGGTCAGTGCGATCCAGACCTTCTTCTTCATCTTCTTCATGTCGCTTCTCCTTCCTGTTGTCTTCCTTTCACTTTATCTCAAACTGCCGGCCCTCACCGGAAGATGCTCTGCTCACCTTCCAAGGATCACAATCTCGTTCAGGTTCACACTGTCCTGGAATTCCAAGGTAATCCGATCTGTTTCCGTCTCCTGGAATTCCAGAATGGCCGCACTTCCAGGCTGCTTTACCTCGAATCCATATTCGTCCACATATCGGTACTTTGGATGGAAGGACAGCTCCATGGCGCTGCCGTTCACCGTCACGGTCGCCTTGTCCCCGGACCGTGCGTAGTCAGCGCTGTCATATACCATCACCGCCTTGACCTTCACCGGCGCTTCAAATTGAAATGTGATCTTATTTTTTCCGTCAGCTGCATACTCGTAGCGCTCCACGTTATCGTAGAGATAATTCACAATACCGTCCGTAAGCCTTTCGATTCCGCCATCCTGCGAGGCGCTCAACCGGGCCTTGGGCGCAATGTTTTTGTATTCCGACGCTCCCGCAGGAAGAGCCTGGGGGGTGGCGGACGGCCCTGCGACCACAAGTCTTCCCTCCTGGTCAAAGCTCACCCGGTCAAAATTGATGATGCGCTCACTCCCTCCTTTTACCGGATCCAGATGGCTGTGATACGCCATCCACAGCTCGCTCCCATCCGGTGATGGAAAGAAGCTGCTGTGGCCGGTACCCGATACATAGGCCCAATCCGGGTGTGCTTCCAGGATGGGGTTATAATCTACCTTTTCAAATCTCGCCAGCGGCTGACTGCTCACCGCAAGTCCTATGGAATAATTACTGTTCTGGTAATAATTTGCCGCGTAGGTCAGATAATATTTTCCATCCTGCTTCCACATAAAAGGTGCCTCATTCCATCGTTTTCCGCCTGTGGGATTCTCCCAGGCCTGGGAAGGTTTCACAAGAGGCTCCTCTGTCACTTCCAGGACAGTCACCATATCTTCCCCAAGTCTGCACCCGTATATGGACGACTCGTTCTCCACCTGATCCTTCGAAACATAGAGATATACGCTCCCGTCATCGTCAATGAAGGGGCTGGGATCGATGGCGGGAAATCCGAAATCGAAGGGCATCTCGGTTCTGGAATACGTCTTATCCCCAAAGGTTCCCTCAATCTCATGAAAAGGTCCCACCGGGGAATCGGAAACAGCAAGCCCGATGCCCATCTGTGAAGTGGCAAGATCGAATCCGGAATAGTACATATAATATCTACCCCCGTGCGCTACAACCTCCGGAGCCCAGAGGGTGTTCACCGCCCAGGCGTCCCTGGCCGGAACGAACGCCGCCCCCTCCACGCTCCAGTCTGTCAGGTTCTTGCTGGACCAGACACGGATATCGTTACAGTTCCCGCCGGTCTCCGCATTGGTAGCATACAGATAAAATGTATCTCCCACCGTGATCACCGACGGATCCGCAGCCTGCACGGTACCAAGGTTCTGATAGAATAATTCCTTGTCATAGCCCTCCTCGTCAAGATAATCGTTCCAGATTATTTTGGAATCTGCTTCCTTCCCGCAGCCCGCCGTCGCGGTCAGCATCGCTGCCACAAGCAGCGAAACAATCACATGAAATTTTTTCATTTTTCTCCTCCTTACATGCAGCGTCAGCCCTTCAAACCGGTCATGACAATCCCTTCCACGAATTTCTTCTGCGCAGCAAAATACAGGATCAACAGCGGTATCATGGTCACAATGCAGCACGCCATCACCTTGGGCCAGTTACTCTCTGAGCTTCCGGTCATCAGCTTTAACACCAGCTGCAGGGTGTATTTTTCCTCGCTATTCAAGTAGAGCATTGGCCCGAAATAATCGTTGTATCCCGCTATGAACCACAGGATCATCTGGGCAATCAGAGCCGGCTTGGAGAGGGGCAGCAGGATTCTTAAAAACACGCCAAATCTTCCCAGACCATCCAGCTCCGCCGCCTCCATCAATTCATCCGGGATTCCGTAGAAGAACTGCCTCAGATAAAAAACACAGGATGCCGTACCGAAGGCATTGGGGATCATAAGGGGAAGATACGTGTCCGTCCACCCGATCATGTCGTAGATGACATAGGCCGGCGTCATGGTGATGACGCCAGGAAGCATCATGGAAAACATCAGAATCGCAAACATCAGCCCTTTCCCCCGAAATTGGATCTTAGCAAAAGAATATGCCGAAAGCGACGACATAAACACGCCCATCACCATGATGGGGAGAACCACAAACAGCGTATTAGCGAGGCCTCTCCACACACTCTCTGACCGGAACACTTCACCATATGCATTAAGATCCGCATAGCCCGGGAAAAATGTAAAGGGTACCTTTACCGAATCCGCCAATGTTTTCAGTGAGGTTGAGACCACAATGGCAAAAGGAAAAATGACCATCAGACACATGAAGCTAAGAACCAGGTATGCCACAACTCTGCCTGCTGTTTTTCGCCGTCTCTCATTTGCTAATCTACGTGTCATAGTGCACCCACCTCCCGGAAAAACCAAATAGAACCGCCGTCAACACCATCACAAGCCCTCCCACGATCCAGCTCATCGCGCTGGCGTAGCCCATACCGTACCTGGAGGAATCCTCCACAAAGCCCACGTACCACACCCGAAGCACCATGGTCCAGGTAGATCCATCCGGCCCTCCGGTGGGCGTCATCACCTGGAAGTTGGCAAAGCTCTGCAGCGCGCCGATGAAGCCCATCACCACCAGGAAGAACGTTGTGGGAGAGATCACCGGCAGAGTGATAGAAAAGAATATTTTTCGGCTGCTTGCTCCGTCCAGCTTCGCCGCCTCGTAGTAAGTGCGGTTTACGGCGTTCAGCGCTGCGGTGTAGAGAATCATATTGTAGCCAAGACCGCTCCAGATGCTCATCAGTATCATCACCAACATAGCGGTAGATCCATCTCCCAGCCAGTTCATACGCGCCAGTCCCAGGAACTCCATCACATCGTTCAGCACGCCGTAATTGTAGTCGAACAGCCACTTCCACATGGTGGAGACAGCCACCACGGAGCATACATACGGAATGAACAGGATGACGCGGATCACCTTCCCACAGGCTGTTATCCTGCCAAGCAGAACCGACAGCAGCAGGGAGAGCGTCACCGATCCACCCACCGAGATAAATGCATAGAGAAAGGTGTTCCCGATGGATTTCAAAAAAGCCGTATCCTCCGTAAATATCCGCCTGTAATTGTCCAGGCCGCAAAACCGAATATCAAACAGATCAAAGGTTGGCAGTTTCCCGAAGGACAGCACCACAGAAAAGACCAGCGGCAGCATTCCAAACAGGAAAAAACCGATCAGCGGCGAGACGGCAAACAGGGCACCAATTCGGTTATCCCTGCGTCTTCGCTTATTTACTCTGCGCTTACTCATACTGCACCTCATTCATAATAGGCGTCGATGATCGACTGTGTAGCCTCTTTGTGTCTGTCCCGCAGCTGCTCCAACGTCATTTCTCCCATGAGGACGTTGTTGTTCAGCTCCACCGACCACTCATTGATCCACGCTTTGCTGGGAAGGTAGCCCCAGTCTCCGCTTCTCTGATAGCCGGCTGCATCCACAAAGATCTTCGCATTGGCCGGCTTCTGGGAAGACTGCAGGAATGCCTCGCTCTCCGAGAGCTCCCTGGTGTTGGGGATGATGAATCCCGCCTCCACATATTTTGTCTGGGCGTAAGTGCCTGACATCCACTCGATGAACTTCCAGGCTGCCTCTTTCTTGGTGCTCTTCTCCGGAATACAGTAGGATTGGGATCCACTGTGTCCCGCGGCAATTCCGCCTTCGTATACCGGCAGCGGAGCCACATCCCAGTCAAAGCTGTCTCCTATGGTCTTCCGGAAAATGCCCACCGCATACCTGGTATCGATCAGCATCGCGCACTGCTCGCTGGAAAACAGCCCATAGGTTGAATTGGAATCGGAGACATCCGGCTTGGGGGAGACGCCATGCTTCACAGACAGATCTACAAAGTACTGCATGGCCTCCATCTGAGAGGGAAGCTCGATGCAGAGGGCCTTCTGCTCCCCGGCCAGCTGCACTTTATCGGAATAAGAAACGATCTCACCTGCCTGGTATGTGTTTCCGTTCAGCGTCAGCGTGTTTCCTTCCTTCACGATATAATTTTTCGTCTCGTCAAAAAGTGTAAACTCGTATTTTCCGCCGGTGGGAAGCTTATCATCCTCCACCCATTCCAGACAATCTCCGCCAACGGACCAGCCAAAGCCAAACCAGTAAATGGCATAAAGCCCGTATTTTGTGATGCTCTTATCATTTCGAACCGGCGCGGCCGTATTGGAGGTAAGGTTCTGTGAGAGGGCCAGGAACTCATCCCAGTTCAGTGCGATCTGATTGTTAAAGTACAGCTGCCCATCCTTTTCAAAATACGCTTTTTCTGTGCCATATGCAGCCGTCGATTCCTCCCTGGTCATGGAGATACATTCGATTCCCACCGCCTTCATGGCATCCTTGTTATAATACAGAACTGAGGGCGAGTAATCCCGCACGATCCCGTACAGCTTTCCTGTTCCCCCCTTGTGGGATGAGACGTCATAGCGGTAACGGTTGACGCCATCCTGCCACATAGCGTCCAGATCAATCTTGTCGCTGGCGGCCGCCAATTCATCCAGAGGCATGATTCCGCCCTGCTCGATCCAGTTCTTGATCTCACCGTCCCCTGCAATGATCACGTCCGGAACATTGCGGCCCCGCAGGGTGTTCGCCACCTTTGTCTCGTAATCACCGGAAGGAATAGGGGTAAATTCCACCTTGATTCCATCGGAATTCGTCTTGTTGAACTCTTCCACAAGGGATCTCGTCAGATCAATCTCTGTCTCATTCCCCCAACTGTAGAATTTGATCGTCTCGTTGGATGTCTTCTCCGGTGCTTCTTCCGAAGGCGTTTTCCCACACCCCGCAAGACCGATGGCACAGCAAAGGGTCAATGCCACAACTTTTGTAACCAGCATTTTTCTCATAGAAAATTCCTCCTTGTATGTATATTATGATGAAAGCTTTCCTGCTCTGTCACCATTCTTTCACTCTGACACCAGCGGCAGTTCCGTCATCCGAAGCTTTGCGCAGCCATAGGGATACAGCTCCATGACCCTGGGCGCACCCTCCCGCTTTTCCCCCTTGGGATACACTGCGGCAACCGTATCATAACCGTCCTCATACTCCCACTCCACCGGTTGCATCACGGTCTCCAGGGTTACCCTGGGATGATTCGAAGAAAACGGGACATCGTCGCCCTCCTTCGGGCAGACGCTCAGCTGCTCATCCTGATATCCAAAACGCCATTCAGAAGCAGGACTCAGCTCATAATCACAGTAAGGGAATCTTCGTTCCACACCATCCCGCTCATACTCATGCATTTTATATGTGGCTGCAATGGGCAGCGAGAAGACGAGCGGTCCGTATTCCGCCGTTTTGAGCCCTGATGGTCTGCTCACAAGATGAGGCTCATCAAAAAGTCTTACCGCGATCACCTGCTTCTTCTCCCAGTGCTGTCTTTTCACAAAATAGCCATGATTCTCCTCTATATTTCCGTCCACTTCATACTGCTTTGACCACCCCGGGATCCGTATCTTTAATCCAAATTCCACTGGCTGCTCCGCCTCCACTACGTATTGGCCAGTGTGCAGGAACGGATACTCTGTGATAATCGTAATTTTTACATGCACGCCGGATATCCTCGTCTCCAGGCTGGCCGGAAGCATCAGGGCGCATTCCACACCCTCCTGATCCTGCCGGAAGATGTTCCATGTAAGCTTGGGCCATCCCTGATGGAGGTTGGCCGTGCAGCAGCCAAAATGCGGCTCCAGTCCAAAGAGACCGGCCTCCTCCCCATTGGTGCGGAAGTAGGATTTTCCAGGAAAGCGCACGCACGCGATCTGATTTACCTGCTGGTCATACTGATGGCTCCACATATCGTCGCTTATGGTTGCCGGGAAGGCATTAAAGGCTATTTTCTCCAGGCGGTCCGCCCACACCGGATCCCCGGTGATGGCGTAGAGCAGTTCAAAGGAATACATCAGCTCCACCACGGCGCAAAGCTCTGTTCCCTGGTTGTTCTTGGCGCCGGACAGACATTCATCTCCAGTGATGGTTCCTACGGCTGTTCCATTGTACCGCACCAATGTATCCCACAGCCGTTCTGTCACGCCGCCATATGCTTCTCCAAAAAAGCTGCTGGAGAGCGCCTCGTATTTTAGCATCATGGCCAGGTTCACCGCATGCGTCTCATAAGTCCATTGATTCAGGGGCCGCTTCCATTTTTCTTCACAGTCCGGATAATTAACACCCTGCTTACGCAGGAGTTCACCCAATTCCCGAATCCATGGCTCGTGGTATTGTTCCTGGAGAAATTGCAGCGGGATCAGACACTCAAACCAGCGAAATTTTCCCCAGTCAAACAGCGTGACCTTCTGCTCCTTCATCATCCGATAAAGGCAGTTCATTGCCTTATACAGGCTCTCCTTCACAAGCTCGCTCCCAGTAAATTCCCAGTATACCACAAAGACCTTTCCGATCAGGAACAACGCCCATACGTCGTACGTTTCCCGTTCCTCCGCTTTCCCTGGACAGATCCAGCCGTCTTTCTTCTGCCGGCTCACGATAGCATAGATATATCGTTCTGCCCGTTCCTTCATATCGGCATCATCCAGGAACCAGGC
>CABQGZ010000009.1 GCA_902463835.1 uncultured Lachnospiraceae bacterium | reverse complement strand
GCGCTGCAATCGCCAGCAGCAAATTCATAAGAGAACTTCTCTGCTGATTTATAATTACCATGCCATCCATAAAGAGAATTGCTGTAAGCGATATCTGTGAGCAGATTTTCCGTTCCGCCATCCTTATATAAAGCAAAATCCGCAATATACATTTTTGTATTCCCGACAAAATCAAACCCAATACCGTACCATCCGTCTTCCCGCGTCATTGTAAAGGTATAGATCCCTTTATTAATCCCTTCTGTTCCTTCCGTATAGACCAAGGCTTTCGCCCCTGTCTCACTTGAAGAAAAATGATTTATATTATAATCACCATTCCCCAGAGCGGACTTTACACCGACAATTACCGATCCTACCTCTCCATGATGTACGCTGCCCTCTTCAAAATCATATTCGAAGGAAATCTGATAGGTATGATCCTTTTTAAGGTATACATTCTGACCAAGACTTGCATTATTGCTGCCTTCTATGTACAGCATGGCCTTTTTATTGTCAAAGTACCGATCCTCTTTTTTCATCAGGGTCGCTGTATAATTTTCTCCATCCTTATAGACAGTGTCACCTTTGTTGGGTTGCCCCCAGTCATTGCGCCAACCATATAAGTCACCCGGATAAACCGTTTTATTCTTCAGCAGATTGGTTTCCGGATCGTCCGTTGTACACAGCTTGATATCGGCCAGATATACCTTGGTGCTGCGGTTTAGGATATAAAACCCTATATTGTAATTCCCTGTTGCATTCTTCCATTCAAAGGTATGGCAGTTTCCCTGCTCTCCACCATTCAACGCTTCATTCTGAAATGCTTTTTCACCGGTGCCATTCGTTACAAAATATTCAAGCCACGGATTTGCACCATTGACAGATGTAACCTTCACCGACAGGGAATCTGTTTCACTGTTTCCGTAATATATCCCGCCCTGTTCAAAATTGTAAAGGTAGGAAAACCTGTATGTCTTTCCCTGCTCAAGTCTTACCTCCTGATACATCTTTTCTGCATTTCCGTCCAAATAAATCATACCCGCTTCCGGCATTTTAAATAGGCTCGCATCATATTCCTTTAAGGTGATTGTATAATCATTACCATGTGTAAATACCGCTTGCCCTTGTGATGCATTTCCGCCCCATTGGCTCCTCCAACCATACAAGTCACCTGGATACACAGTTTTATTCGGTAGCAGGTTTGTTTCCGGTGCGTCTACATCATACAGCTTCAGATCCGCCAGATAGACCTTGGTTTTGCCCAACAACCACAGTCCGATCTGGTACTCCCCTGTCTCAGCCTGCCAGGTAAAGGTATGGCGATTGCCCTGCAGCTCTCCTGCCAGCGCTTCATTCCGAAATGCTTGTTCACCCGTGCTCGTGGATGCAAAATATTCCACCCATGGCGCAAACGTCACAATCTGTATCTGTAAGGTTCCGCTGTCCGCATACCTTATCTCACCTTCCTCAAACTTATAAAGGTAAGAAAATGAATATGTTTTGCCCTTTTCCAGTCTCACATTCTGATACATTTTTTCATTTGATCCTTCGATACAGATCATTCCCGGTTCCGGCTCTTTAAATAGACTCTCATCATACGCCATTAAGGTAGCCGTATAAGCTGTTCCTTGGGAAAAACTAGTTTCTCCCGACTGAGCACTCCCCCACTGACCTGCCCATCCGTACAAATCCCCCGAACTTTCTGTCTTATTCGGCAGCAGATTCTTTTCCGGCGCATCAGATTCAAACAGCTTAATATCGGCCAGATACACTTTGGTATTTCTTTCCATAAAGTAGAACCCGATATTATAATTTCCTGTTGCAGCAGTCCACGTAAAGGTATGACGGTTTCCGCACAGTGGCCCTTCCAGTGCTTCTGTCTGGAACGCCTTCTCCGCAACATGGGTCATAAAATACTCTTCCCAATTCGACGCATCGTAGGTCGTCGTTACCTTGATCATCAAAGAATCCGTATCACTGTCTCCATAATAGATTCCTCCCGCCTCAAATTTATACAGATAGGAAAAGGTATAGGTCTTCCCCTGCTCCAGTCTTACGGTCTGATGAAATTTCTCACCCGTTCCCTCCAGGCAGATCATTCCCTTCCCGCTCTCTTCCGCGCGGGAAGTCAAGCTCGCCATTGGAATCATTCCCAGCAGCATGCACACCGTCACCAGTGCACACATGAGCCTCTTCCATCGTTTTCCTTGTTTTACATGTTTCTTTAACATTGAAATTCCCCTTTCTTTTTTTCATTTATATATGTATGGCTCTCACAGTCTGTCATTGCTGTCTTGCGCCATTCAAATATCAAACTCGCACATTCCGATGTAGTATCCTTAATCGATCACCTGAATCTCCATGTGATCATGCAGCTCCTCAGATGGGATCCGCAATCTGGCCGTACCGAGCAGTTCGTCATACACGCCTTCTTTCCGCTGGCCATCCACCAGGAAGCTGCGCACCCCACTCTTTTCATTTCGGTACGCAAGGATGATGGGATGTCCCTTCACCACAATCTCAAGCTCCGCCTTTGTACAGGGCAGCGTTTTTGCGGTCTGCAGCCACAGTCCGTCCAGGTCCGGCGCAACGCCGAAGCCGTCCTTTACGATCTGCTTGATGAGAACTGTGCCGCTCCCGGTGTACCAGTCTCCCATGGATTCCCCATCCATACCGTATTTTGGATTCTCACAGTAGGAATTGGGCATGACAAACGGCGTCATGGAGCAGTTGTCATGGGTAATCACGATGGACTTTTCAATCTCCTGCCAGGCCCATGCACTCTCTCCGATCTCAAACAACGCCATACTTGCGAACATCGCCGCATGTACATAGGCTGCCGCATTTTCATAGGTTCCTGGCGTGATGCTGCAGATCCTTCCGGCCTCCCGCACCATGGTCTCCGGGAACGGACGATCAAAGGTCTTAAGCCCGTACCGGGACTGCAGCCCACGAAATGCCAAGACTACCGCCTCCTTCAGGCTTAGATCCCTTCGGATCATACCGGAAAGCACCCAGAATGAATGGGATGTGGAGCTGATCCGCGGGGCGCCGTCCGGATCGTGGAAGGAGCCAAGCTTGTAAGAGAGCTTATCCCCCCAGCCATGTACGATTCGCCGCTCCCCGGCTGCCGACACATCGATGGCATGTGCGAACAGTCCCTCTTCCAGCTTCCGGCTTACCGCGTCATATTCCCCAATCCGCTCACCATAAAGGCCGGTATGAGATAGGATCTCCCGCATCTCCCGGCAATTCTGATACAGATGCAGGGACGCCATCACCGACACGCCGGAGCCAAACTCCTTCCCGCAATCATCCGTGCGGCCTGGTCCATCCATAGAATCGTTCCAGTCTCCATACAGCGCTCTCAGACAATTGGTCTGCTGCTCCGTATCCAGGCAGCGTATCAGAAAATCCATAATTTTAAGCATGTGCTCCAGCACCGTGTCAACCACCTTGCTCCTGGCAACAATCCTGGTATTTGCTTCATCCGGAATATAATATCCGCACCGCTCCTGAAGTATGGAGTAATCCTCCGTATACGCCAAATACGTATACATGGTGGATATGATCCAGTTGCCCTGGTCAATGAACTTGCGCAGATCCATCTCCGGAAGCAGATCCTCGGATGCCGGAACGGAGAACTGCCGCGGCGGCCTTCCATCCTCCAGGATGAATCGGAACACCCGCAGGAGCTTCTCCCGACTCTGCCCAGGCTGCCAGATCAAGCTGCTCTCCAGCTGCTGCATCACATCCCGTATCCCGATAAAGGAACCGGCATAATTCTTGCCCATGGCACAGAGGGTTACCTGATTCTGCACGCTGCGCAGGAAATGATTCAGCAGCTGTGCATCCGCCTTGCCCTGCCAGTCTGCAAAATGAATCTTCATCCCGTCAAGCCCTGCACGCTTTGCGCGGTCTCTCTCTGCAAGCCGGGAATCAATCTGCTCTATGCATACACGCTCTCCCATATGCTGTTCCGCCTCGGCCACACTGTGGTAATAGGACAGCTCATACGCCAGCCGCACCGCACCGCCGGCTGCAAGCTCCAGCCGGAACAAATCGGCCGCCACAGGAAGCTCCGCCGTATTTGCACCTGTCTGCTCTCTTGAGAAGGCGCCTCTCTCCCAGGCTGGCGCATTCGCCATCATCCGCCCGGAGCCCAGCACACCGCTCTTTCCCACTGTGTGGTACGCCTGTGTCACAGTTCCGCCCATCATCGAACGGTTCATCACCAGGCAGTCCTCCTGACTGCGAAGCAGATAGGAATCGCCCTCTCTTTTACCAAACTTGGTCATTCTGTCCCAGAAGCCCTCATCGTCGCGGAAGCGGAGAATCGCCTCCAGCACAGACGCCAGATAAATGGAAAGCTGCCGGTCCGTTCTGTTGATGGCTCCATAGGAAAAATGTATGTGTTTCTCCAGGTCAACGTGCAGCCGCACCGCCAGGATCAAAGCTTTTGTGACTGTGATATAATAGGCACAGCAGGGCTCATACACCACATAGCGAGCCACTTTTTCTTCTTCCTGCAGCTGCCGGGTGACGCCGAATACCGACACCGGATCATAGCCGCCCCTGTCATTCGCTGTTCCCGCAAAAAAGTTCACCGAGGGATCCTCGGAAAATGGGATTGGCTTAAAAATGTGGAAGGTTGACTCACAGGCCTCGATATATCCTGTGGAGCGCGCCCAGACCACCAGCCCGTCCGCGTCATAGGGGTACCGTGACTCTCCATGCTCCCGCTCCATGCAGACAAGCGCATCCTCCTTCAGATAAAAGACATTCTGTGGCAGCCTCTGTCCCGGTGCATTCCGATCCAGTCTCTCTATCTCCTGAACCAGCTGCTTTATCTTTTCTTCAAATCTCATTCCATGTTTCCTCCCGCCTCCCTGGCGGTCTCAGTCCGGCGCTCCCGCATCTGTTCCGTCAATTCAACGGGCCGCACGCACATGGCCGGAACCGTGACCCTGCCCAGCTCAAAGGATGTTCCGCCTATCGTTCCTCTGATATCCGCCTGCTGCGCTCCGCTTAAGAGGTTCACCGCAAACAGCATGCCGTGTGTTCCATCGCTCCACAGTGTCGTCCACAGATTCGGATTGCTGCACTGCACCGCAGGTACACAGCCCAGCTGCTTCAGCAGATACGTGACAAGCAGGTTCTGGCTGTCATACATATAGTCGAATTCCGTGCCCAGGAAGAGCAGCTTTCCAGCGCCAACCTGCCGGATACCAGCGATCGATATGCCTTTCCTCTCACTGTACAAAAGTCCTTCCTCCCAGCCTTCACAGGTAAACTGCCGGCTGAGCCCATAGATGACTGTGCCATCAAAAAGAAGGGCCTTACTGGTATCATTCACCGGCTGAACCTCCCCGGCTCCTGCATAATCCCTAAGGATCGTACAGGGATTTCCCCGCTCATCCAGGTGGGGGAACAGCGGGCCTAACACCACATTTCCGCCTTTCTCTAAGAATTCCACCACGCACCGCTGTCCGGCTTCCTCCATGGTCTCCCCACAGGCGATCACAAGGGGGCGGCTGATATCAAGTGCTCCGCACAATTCCCGGTAGCGAGGCTGAAAGCCGGCCCCGGTCAGTGCAAAATGCAGCCCATCCGTAATGTAGTCCGCTGCCGCTTTGTCCCGCGCTCCGAATAAAGGACTAAGTCTTTGGGACCAGGAGAACCCCAGCTGCACATCATAATAGCGTGACGTTCCCTGCAGCCAGGAATGCCCATGCACAAATTCCGTGCACGCTTCCACCGCCTGGTAGGTCGGACGAACCTGATTGTCTGCGGATATAGGCGCCTGGTAATCATAGAGATCACCGGTCGTTCCCGTATCCTTGAAGTTCATTCCGCCGGTCAGGACGTAGTAGTTCATCCCCTTCATGCCCGCCGCCACATTGGCCATATAAGCGGCCATCAGGTCTTCCTTCAGAATTGGCGGAAATGTGGCCGGACTGCCCGCCTGCAATTCCAGCACCGCAGGCGGCATCCCAAGCTCCTGCAGGAAATCCATGGACATCACCCACTTCAGGTAACGCTGCGGCGTCGGCCCGTTGCCTCGTCCCCACTTCTGTCCCAGGCAGTAGTAATGGTCAACACCGATGAAAAACGGAGACGGCAGGGTATCCGCCGCATCCTTGAAAAGCGCCACCAGATCCGTTCCGCCTGCATTGGTACACAGCGGAACATCGATTCCGTCCTCCCGAAGCCACCCGGAAAGTGTCTTAAGATATGTGAGCACCCCCTCCTCATAGCACTGGAAATAATCGAATTCCATCCGGTGCTTTTTCAGCAGCTCCTCCTCCGGTACATCCTCTTTCGTGCTTCTCTCTTCGGCGTACTGCATAAGCCGCGGGTCTGCCTCTGCAAAATCTTCATACGCTTTGCCGTATGCAGCATTCAATGCTGCCACACTGCCATATCGCTTTTTCAAAAAACAAGTATAAAGCCCGTCTGGTGCTCCGATTCCCATGGCCTGGGGGTTATAATCCGCAAAGCCGTTCCACAGATGGATTCCACACAGCTCATTTTCCACCTGCACCATGGCAATCGGTCCTCCGTTGGTGGCAAGAAACGGCCGAATCTGTTCACAAACCTTTCGATAATAAGGCCGAACTGCCTCAAGAAAGGCGGGGTGAAGATAAGACACAATGCCTTTATCCTCAAAAGGAGTTCCGTCCGCCCGACACGCCGTAATCTCCGGATGCGCATCCAGCAGCCATTGGGGCAGCCCACTGTTTGTCATCTCCGAATAGACGTAGGGGCCTGGACGAACCATCACAAGCATCCCCATCTCCTTGCAGAGCTTAAGAAAGGCCGTCAGATTCCGTCCCGGTACATCATCAAAGCAATACTCGCCCTCCCTTGGTTCATGTACACACCAGGGGATATAGGTGGCAACCATATTTCCGCCGGACTCCTGAAATCTTGCCAGCCGCTCCCGCCAGTCCCTTTCTGGAACTCTGTAATAATGAAATTCTCCGGAGACAAGCGCCTTCCGCTCTCCTTCCACATAGAAACCATTCTCATCCCATGTAAGATGCTCCACTCAGTATCTCGCCTCCCTCTCTGTAACTACCCTGTCCCGAAAGCCCCTTAGAACTTCCAGCGCCACCGGCAGCTCATCCTTCCGGTTCTGTGCTGTCCAATTCTCCCGGAACCCTGTCAGCCATCTTTCAAAGTCTGCTTCACAAAAGGCCTCTCTGCTGCCGCAGACAGAAGCAAGTCCCCGCAGCAGCAGGGCATACCCTTCCGCCGCCAGCATCAGCGCTTTGGCGGTATTCGGCTCCATATTCCCTCTTGCCGCTTCCTGTTTCAGCAGTTTTCCCGCCTGCTCGCATTGTTTCGCTCTGTCCAGCAGCTCTTTCCAGCCATACATTTCTTTCTGGAAAGAATATCCCTCATATCTTTTCTCGCCGTACAGGTTCAATGCCTGGGTGCATACATCGATATCGTCACTCTGATTTATCATTTTCAAAGCTCTGACCGCATTCCCATTGTCATTATGATAATTCAATATTCCAACAGCCTGGTCAAAATAGTCCTCACTGGCGCCGCCTGGATTCCATGCCTCCGCCGCACCCAGTACCATGCCGTAGGCCGCATTCAACGGGTCGCACAGATGCCCGTTATCCCCCCAGTTGGTGTTCAGAAAGCCGCCGGCATGGCATAGCTTTCCATACAGTGCCATACTGCGGATGTTATCCGCAGCCCAGGGCAGATACTCCGCCAGTCTTCCCCACCCGGAGGTTCCGGGACAGACAATCTGCGTCCTTTCCGTCTCCTCAAAGCATTTTACCTTGGAAAAATCTGGCTCCGGGGAATAATCCCAGTTCAGAAGAACCGCCTTTTCTGATATCTCTGGAAGCAGCTCCATATGATTCAGCACGATATCTCCCCAGAGCATAGCCGTCTTTCCCTGCGCCTCCACGTATTCGATGAGCTGTGATACAAATCCCGTATAAAGTCTGCCCACATCCTTCCCTGCATTTTTCCCTTTTCCAAGGTCGAAGGTCTCATCGCAGCAGATATTAAAATACGGACTGTCAAAAAGCGGCAGGTACTAATCAATCAGAGATCGAATCAATGCGAAGCTCTCCGGCGCGGATACGTCAATGGTATGGTGCTGCATCCGCTCCTTCCACAGATGGCGCGTTGGCTCATAACCCTCCAGCTCGCACAGATGTCCGTATTCCCGGCTCTCCAGCAGCGCATACAGATGTCCGAAGCAGGACAGCGACGGCACCAGATCGATAAATCGTTCCCGGCAGTAGGCGTCAAGCTCCCGGATATCCTCCGCGGTGAGCGGTTCCTGACCTTCGTTGATATTGGCATATTCCGCAAATGCAAAGCTGTGCTCCACATACAGCTGGAGGGAGTTGATCTTATAGTAAGCTGCCTTATCCGCCAGCCGCTTCAGCGTGTCCAGGGTTGGAATCCTCCCTCTGGTCACATCGTGGTAGAATCCCCGATAGGGGAACTCCGGACGATCATGGATCTCCATACATGGGATCATACTTCCCTGCGCCAGCAGCTGCTTTAATGTCTGAATCCCGTAAAAAGCGCCTGCCGCCGATGATGCTGCTATTTGAATCTCGTTCTCCGTGACACTTAGACTGTAATCCTCCCCAAATGAATGCCCATGGGAAACCGTCACTTTTCCACAAAATTCCCTTTCTTCGGCTCTGTACCCATGGCTCAATTCCTCCAGCGCTTTCCGCACCCGCTCATCACAGGAAGCACACAATAACCTGGGATTCTGAAAATGAAATACACCTTCTTTTTCTTTCCTATATAATGGCTTTGGTAACACGTACCTTTGCATCTCTTGTTCTCCTTACCCTATCATTCTCACGCCAAAATCCATTTACCGACAGGCAGCAAATACTCCATTTTTACTTTGATTGACTCGCTGTGATGTACTTATATACCACATCAGCCACATCAAAGGTCTTTGCCTCTTTATCTCTGTAATTAAGCTTCTCGTCCTTATCACAGAACACTTCGTTTGTTACGGAAAATGTTACCGCTCCGCTGGGCTTCCCGCTGCCCTTCCACTGGAATCTCAGATTGGCGTACATTCCATCTGCCGCTTTGTTATTGTCGACATTAGCCAGTTCTCCCACGCAGCGCACCTTACCGTCCGCCGCATTTACCGTCACCTGATCAAATACAGTTCCCACATCCATTCCGACATATTCATAATTGCCGTTATCGTACGCTACCTCCAGATAGCCTGCATTTGTCTGCTCATCCGTATACAAGCGTACCGGAACATTCACAATCTTCTTATAGTAATCCTCCACCCGGGCATATCTGGCAACGCCGTACACCTTCGTTCCATCCAGCGTCACCCAGTAAGGTGTGATACGGATTCCTGTGGCAAAGCCCCTCTTTGGGATGTTTTTGATCGTCACAGTGGAAAAATACTGGGCGTCCTCATGGATATCTGTGGGGGAATACTGAAACGCATCGTGTCCCTCTATGGCCTCAATCTTTTCGAACACCTCTTTGCTCTTGTGATCAATGATAGGATTGTTCCCGATCTTAATCTCAAATCCCACGGTCTGATAACGGTGATTATCAACGGTGGAAACAACTCTGAGTTTGCTTGATTCCGTTCCTTCTGTCGTGCCTTCCGTCACCTGGCACATGACGCTCAATACCTCTGCCGGTACAAATTTTGCATACTTTGTTCCAGTTGCCGACTCTTTGTCTGTCACTGCCTTTTCGCACCCGTCATCCTCATACCAGCCTGCGAAGATCCATTCCTTATGAGCGGAATCCACCGGCTTTGGAGCGATATCGCCCTTATAGTTCCCGATGTTCACAGCTTCCGTATAAGGCTTATCCGCAGCCTGAACCCTGATGCTGTTTCGCCCTGGCACATACGCTGTTGTCAGGAGCAACGCCAACGTAAGCAGCCCTGCAGCAGCTTTTTGCAACAACTTGTTCTTCCTCATGTTTTTCTCCTCTCTGTTCCCTTTCTGATCAACAGTACCTTTCTCTTTTACTTACTACCACTCAATACCAGTACCACTACCGTCAATATCCGTACTATTATCACCTTTGTTCGTGACATTAAGCGGATCCGATGTCCTGACAACATCCTCTCCGTCCAACGCAAAAACTTCCATCAACGGCTCCTCATACATTTCCTGTCGCTTCATTCCTTTTTCACTCCTTTTCTTTGTGCATACTTTGTTTCAATGTGTCTTATATATAAAATTATATATTCGACTCCTCTCTCAGACTCGGATTCTCCTTAAGAAAACAGCGGATCACTTCCTGTGAGACACCATTGTTCTCAATGATCTTCCGATAAAGCTCCGCACTCGGCTTTGCCGTGCGTTCAAAGGTATTCCGATCTACCGAATAGAGACCGAATCGCGGTGCATAGCTGCCCCACTCATAGTTGTCCAGCATGGACCAGTAGAGATATCCCCGCACATCCACGCCGAGATTGATCGCTTCCCGTATAGCGGAGAGATACTCGCTGATAAATACGATCCGGAAGCGGTCGTCATCGCAGCAGCACCCGTTTTCCGTAATGTATACTGGTTTATCCGTCAGACGGCTCAGATTGTGAACCATGCATTCCGGGTTGAACTCTTCCAGATAACAGTCTTCGGAGATCATCTTCATTTTTTGGAAGGGGAATCTGCTTCCGTCGGCCCGCGCTTTCCGTCCATCGATCAGATCACGCACATAGGAATTGATCGACCAATAGTCCACCGTATCCTTCACCTCCGGCACATAGATTCCCTCCCGCATGGGATACAATATCTCGCCGGTACGCATGGCGTGAAAGAAAAATTCATGATCCTGCAGATCCCGATACGCTGCAAGCGTGGTATCCCATCGATTGAAAAGACGCTTCGGCATATACTGTACAAGGGCATGGGCGGAACTGACCGGAGCCTTGGAATATTTTTTGATCACATGATAGCCCAGCGCATGATACTGCACACAGGCCAGCTTAAAGGTGATCTGCTTTTCCGAGTTACCAAGGTTAAATTCGTTCATTACATTCCAGAAATCTACATAGGGGGCAATCTGCGGCACAATGAATTCCAGATATCGTTCAAAGTACTTCCGGTTCTCCAGCTTCAGGAAATGCTCCTTCTCTTCAAACCACTGTGGATGCGTAAAATGCACCATTGTGGCAAAAACCTTGATACCACTCTCCTTCAACGCTGCAAATAATGCCACATAGTGATCCGCTGCCGCCTGATCAAAATGCCCTTCGCAGGGTTCGATACGGCTCCATTCCACTGATGTACGAAAAGCGCCAAGCTTTAATTCTTTGGCAATCTCCACATCCTTTTCCCACATTTCATAGCTGTTGCAGGCGAGCCCGGATTCCGTGACATCACTCCTGTCCTTCTCATTTTTCCAGGCCTGGGAATGAATATTATTTCCCTCCACCTGATGGCCCGAATAACCGGCTCCCCACAGAAATCCTTCCGGCATCTGAAAGTCCGGCAATGAAAAAATATCAAACATTCCTATTCTCCTTTATCATGTTCATATTTCCGATAGTTCAAAAATCAGCGTATGAAAATCGCCGGACTGCCTAGCGATGGGAATGCCCGCATGCTTTAATACCTTTCCGCTGACTGTAATTCCCATAGGCTCTACCTGGAATAGCTTCTCATTTTCCAGTCCTTTTAACCGCAGGTATTCCCCGCAGAAATTCGGCTGCTTCAATTGTGTGGCATAAAATACGATGGAATGACTTCCGTCCCGCGACACCACCTGCCAGGCACAGGAATTGCCGTCAAAGGGGTTGCGCAGACGATAGAAATCGCCTCCTTCATACCGCCTGGCGATCTGTCTGTGCCTTTTTGTCTGCTCCGCCACCAGCCTGCGTTCTTCCTCCGTGAGCTTTGTCACATCCAGCTCATATCCGAAGCTAAAGAACTGCGCCACATCACTCCTTGTCTGGAAGGGCGTGATCCGCCCTGTTCCAATATTGGGGCAGGCGGACACATGAGCCGCCATGGTCTCCGGCGGATAGACAAAACTGGTTCCATACTGGATCCTCATGCGCTCCAGCGCGTCCGTGTTGTCACTGGTCCAGATCTGGGACATATAGTACAGAATTCCGAAATCAAACCTTCCGCCGCCGCTGGCGCATCCCTCAAAAAACACATCAGGAAAATCCCCGGTCAGACGGGCCATCAATTCATATACGCCCAGCATATACCGGTGCCCGTGTTCCTTCTGCCTATGGGACGGCAGCCATGCGGAGCCATTGTCCGTGATGCTGCGGTTCATGTCCCACTTCACATAAGAAATATCGTAATCGCACAGCACCTTTGCAACCAGCCGGTAGACCTCCTCCACCACTTCCGGACGGCTCATGTCCAGAATCAGCTGATTCCGTATCTCCACCGGTGAAATATCCGGGATATGAATACACCAATCCGGGTGCTTTCGGAACAGTTCGCTGTTTCTGCTCACCATCTCCGGTTCAAACCAGATGCCCAGCTTCAAGCCATTCTGTCGGCAGGCTTCTGCCACCCCATTCAGTCCGCCCGGGAATTTTTGGGAATTGACATACCAGTCTCCCAGGGAGGAGGTCTCATCCTCCCGGCTGCCAAACCAGCCGTCATCGATGACAAGGGTATCAATGCCAAGCCCGCCGCACCCATCGATCACCTGCCGGATCTTTTCCTCGGATATGTCAAAGTGCATCGCCTCCCAGAGATTCAGCACAATGGGATGCTCCACCTTGTGGTCAGCACATATGCCCAGATGCTTCCGGCATACCCTGTGATAATTCCGGGACATACCGCCGAATCCGCTTCCGCTGTAGGTAAGCAGCGCTTCCGGCGTCACATACTCCTCCCCCGGCATAAGCTCCCAGGAAAAAAGCTCCGGATTCACACCCAGCCATACCCGTGTTCCACCAAACTGTCCCACCTCCGCTGAGATTTTGAAATTGCCGCTGTAGACAAGGGCGAAGCCATAGACGCTTCCATTTTTCTCACCGGCACTCTTCCGCGCCAGAGCTGCAAAGGGATTCAGATGATGCCCGGACAGGCCGCGGCTGCTGGATATGGAGGACTCACCGTAATGAAGCGGATACCGCTCCACATAGCGCTCCCGCTCCCAGGTGCCGCCCAGGGATATCATATCGTACCCAACGGTCTCGAAGTCCACAGTGGCACTTGCAGCGGACTGTACCGTCAGAACCTGATCGGAACCATTCCGGATAGCCGCATGACGGGCGATCACATCCTCCTCGTAAAATGCCGTATAAGAGTAAATAATCTCCACACCGGTAATCATATCTCTCATCCGAATCTCCAGCGTCTGTACCTCGCTGACATTCCTATCCAGCTGAGGAAGCCCCTTAATCAGGGGCTTTCCTTCCACAATGCGGTATGCAAGATACTTATATTCATTGACCGCTCTTCCGGTGGCGTCCGCCACCGAAATTGCAGGTCTGCGAAAATCTCCTCTGCCAAATCCCGGACACTCCTGGGAGAGTGCATCCGGTGTTGTCACATCATTCTCTACCAGAAGCCGCGCTGTGATATCATGGGGGATGAACAGGTGGTAATAATCCATGTCCTCCTCCGGCAGCCGCGCCCCCCAATAGCAGTGATTCAAGGTGCCATCGGGAAGGATGCGGATGATGTAGCTGCTATTTTTCGTATGCAGATAAAAATAGTTTTCTTTTACTGTTATCATATACAACCTGCTTGTCTTTTACTCGTTTGTCGTGGATGCCGTCTTCTTTTTGCGCATCCTTATAAATACAATAGCGCCTGCCGCCGCAACGATCAGAATACCGCCTCCCGCAACGAACCAGATCCATAGCTTCGAATCCTCCACTACCTCCGTCGACAGCTTGGTTCCGTCACGCGTCACCGCAAGATTGATGGTATATCCCGCCTGAAGGTTGGACGCAAAGCCAGCGGCTAACCGCTCGCCTCCGTCGCCTATGACATACAGCTCATAGTAATCCGCCGGAAGTTTCTCGAAGACAAACAAGCCCTCCTCATCGGTCTTACAGGTATAGGTCTCCTTCTTGGATACAAGCTCCATCTTAGCATCTGCAATCGGTTTTTTGTCCTTTTCGGTAAAGCTTCCTTTGATGGTACCGTTTCCCTTTTTCTCACTTGCAAGAACATCCTCATCGGCCCACCATTTTCCATCGTCTATTCTGCTGTCGTCATAGTAGGTGATAAATTTCGCCTCGTCATAATCCATAACCTGCAGCTTAAATTCCCCTGGAACTTCATACTCGTTGACGCCTGTTCCCTCACATCCCGGAATAAACCATGCGCCCCAGCTCAATGCCCAGTTGTCCATCCCTTTGTTGAATCCCGGATTTACGTATATATTTGTTTTCTCCGGATCTCCAACCTCCCAGAGCTTCGGATTGAATATGTAAGCCGTCGTGCTGGCGGGGAACTGGATTCCCACAAATATCTCATTGTCCAGCGGCTTTCCTCCGACTGTGGCCGGCAATGTGAATTCAAACACAGCCTCATAATAATCCTGGTCGTATGCCGGCTCGTTGATGGGGGACATGTCATTGAACACGATCTCCCGCTCGCCCTTATGCATCACCATTCCTCTTAGCGCTGCCGTGGAAGCGATGCCAAAGGAGAAACGATAGGTCTTTCCCACCTCCAGCTTCACCCGCTGGATCAGCTGACGATACGCTCCGTTATTTTCCACATAGAGCATTCTCGGCGCTTTCTCCGGATCCGGCACAAAGATGCCTGCATCGTAAGGCTTCACAACCGCCTTGTAATCATTCGTCACAAATTCCGTAGACCCGCGTTCCGCACTGCTCCAATCCGCCTTCCAGCCATACAGCGTGTCCTCTCTGCCTGCGGAGGGCAGCAGATTCTCCTTGGAAGCGTCATTCGTCTTATATAATGTAACATCAGACAGATACATTTTTGTCAGCCCTACAAACTGGAAGCAGAACCCGTAGGTGCCACTCTCCTGATTCCAGTCAAAGACAGCGGTTGCGGTACAGCTGGCCTTATCCATTTTCACCGGGAGAGCCTTATCCCCGCTTTCATTGCTTCCCTTGTAGGTCTCGTATTCTCCGATCCCAATTGCTGATTTTACCCGCAGATAGGTTGTGGTATCCAACTCTCCCTCCACAATTTTACACTTGTAGGAAATAGTATAGGACTCGCCCTTCTCCAGTCTCACATTCTGGCCAAACACCGGATAATTGGCTACATCCGTACAATCCACATAGATCATGGAAGGACCCGCCGGTTCCGGTCTTTTAAAGCGATTTTCTTCATATTTCATCAAGGTAGCCGTGTACTTCAATACTCCGGTATTCCCATCTATGTCCTTATAGACAGTATCGCCTTTTTGGGGTCTTGCCCAATCATTCCGCCAGCCGTACAGATCACCGGGATAAAGTGTTTTATTCTTCAGCAGATTCGTCTCCGGCTTATCTGTATCGTACAGCCGGATATCCGCCAGATAGACCTTCGTCTCACGGTCAAACATATAGAATCCAATGTTGTAGCTGCCGGTCTCACCCTTCCAGGTAAAGGTGTGGCGATTTCCCTCCAATTCCCCTTTCAGTTCCTCATTCAGAAACGCCTGCTCGCCGTTGCCGTTGGTTAGGTAATATTCCTTCCACACCGGGACGTCCATGGTTGTCGTCACCTTTATGATCACGGAATCCGAATAACTGTCTCCGTAGAAGATTCCGCCCTTCACCCAGCTGGCCAGATATGAGAATACATACGTCTTGCCATGCTCAAGCTGCACGGTCTGATAAAGCTTCTCACCATTTCCATCCAGGTAGATCATTCCCGGTCCTGCCTCTACCTGATTGGTCTTAAACTGGCTCTCGTCATATTTCATCAAAGTAACCGTGTACCGCAGCTCTCCGGTATTTCCATCCTTATCCTCGTACACGCTGTCACCCTTTTGCGGTGCGGCCCAGTCGTTCCGCCAGCCGTACAGATCCCCCGGATAGACCGTCTTATTCCGCAGCAGGTTCACTGCTGAATTGTCTGTGTCATACAGCTGGATGTCCGCCAGATATACTTTCGTGCTGCGGCCAATGAGGTAAAATCCAATGTTGTAGCTGCCCGTCTCGCCATTCCAGGTAAAGGTGTGGCGGTTGCCCTGCAGCTCACCCTCCATCTCTGCATTGCGGAATGCCTGTTCCCCGCTTCCGTTGGTCAGATAATATTCCTTCCATGACGGGGCGTCCATGGTCGTCGTAACCTTTATGATCACAGAATCCGTATCGCTGTCTCCGTAGAAGATACCTCCCTCCACAAAATTGCAGAGATAGGAAAATGCATAGGTTTTGCCGTGTTCAAGCTGTACCGTCTGATAGAGCTTCTCGCTGGTTCCATCCAGATAGAGCATTCCCGGACCTTTCGGCATCGTCTTCTTAAAACGGTTCTCGTTGTATTTTTGCAAGGTAGCCGTATAGTTCCATTCGCCCGTTTGCGCATCAGTATCGCTAAAGGTAGCATATCCTTTCTGCGGTCCTGACCAGTCATTCCGCCAGCCGTACAGATCGCCCGGATAAACCGTTTGATTCTTCAGCAGATTCTCTTCCGGCTTATCGGAAGCATACAAGCGCATTCCCGCCAGATAGACCTTGGTGCTGCGTCCGATCAGATAGAATCCGATATTATAAGTACCGGTCGCATCATTCCAGGTAAAGCTGTGGCGGTTGCCCTGCAGCTCACCTTCCATCTCTTCATTGCGGAATGCCTGTTCTCCGCTTCCGTTGGTCAGGTAATATTCTTTCCATGAGGGAGCGTCCGCAGTGGTTGTAACCTTTACCATCAGCGAATCCGTATTACTGTCCCCATAGAAGATTCCACCCTCTTCAAAATCATAAAGATAAGAAAAGGTATATGTTTTGCCTTGTTCCAGCTTTACCTGCTGATAGATCTTCTCTCTGAAGCCCTCCAGATAGATCATTCCAAGTCCTTCTGATTCTATTATCTCAAAAAAATTCTCCATATAATCCATCAGACAGACCACATAATTCTCTCCATCCCGATAGGCACTTTCCCCTTCCTGGGGCCAGCCCCAGTCATTCCGCCAACCGTACAGATCACCCGGAATTACCGTTTTATTGGGCAGAAGATTCGTTTCCGGATCCTCCTGGGTATACAGCTTAATATCCGCCAGATAGACCTCCGTGCTTCGTCCGATCAGATAGAATCCAATATTGTAATCCCCGGTCTCTGCCTGCCAGGTAAAGGTATGGCGGTTGCCCTGCAGTCCGCCCTCCTGCGCTTCATTCAGAAATGCTTTTTCACCGGTGCCGTTGGTTGCGAAATACTCATTCCACGGGGACGCATCCATGGTGGATGTGATCTTCACCTGTAAGGAATCCGTATCACTGTCTCCGTAGAAGATCCCGCCTTCCTCAAAGTAATAGAGATATGAGAAGGTATATGTTTTCCCCTGCTCCAGGCGCACGGTCTGATAGAGCTTTTCACTGGTTCCCTTTAACCAGAGCATTCCCTGTCTGGCCGGCTCCGGCTTCTTGAAAAGGTTCTCGTCATATTTCATCAGAGTAGCTGTGTAGTTATTCCCATCTTTGTAGACAGCGTCTCCCTGGTTCGGCCATCCCCAGTCATTGCACCAGCCGTACAGGTCCCCCGGATAAAGCATCTTGTTGGGCAGCAGATTCGTTTCCGGATCATCCTCTGCATACAGCTTAACATCAGCCAGGTAAGCCTTCGTGCTTCGTCCGATCAGATAGAATCCGATATTGTAATCTCCGGTCTCTGCCTGCCAGGTAAAGATATGGCGATTGCCTTGCAGCCCGCCCTCTTGCGCTTCATTCAGAAATGCTTTTTCACCAGTGCCGTTGGTTGCGAAATACTCATTCCATGAAGAGGCATCCATGGTAGATGTGATCTTTACCTGCAGGGAATCCGTATCACTGTCTCCATAGAAGATCCCGCCTTCCTCAAAATTGTATAGATATGAAAATGTATACGTTTTTCCTTTCTCCAATCGCACAGTCTGATACATTTTTTCACTGGTTCCCTCCAGATAGATCATTCCCTGCACGGTTTCCTTCATAAAATGCCTTTCATCATAGCTCATCAGGGTCGCTGTATAATTGTTACCGTCCTTATAGGTGACATCACCCTGGTTCGGTCTTCCCCAATCATTGCGCCAGCCATACAGATCCCCCGGATAATCAGTCTTGTTCGGCAGCAGGTTCGTCTCAGGCTTATCCTCTGTATACAGCCTGATATCCCCCAGATAGGCTTTGGTGCTTCGCCCAATCAGATAGAATCCAATATTGTATTCTCCCGTCTCCGCCTGCCAGGTAAAGGTATGGCGATTGCCTCTCAACTCACCCTCCAGCGCTGCATTCTGAAATGCCTGTTCCCCGCTTCCGTTGGTCAGGTAGTATTCCTTCCATGAGGTCGCGTCCATGGTTGTCGTGACCTTTATGATCACAGAATCCGCATCACTGTCTCCATAGAAGATTCCGCCCTCCAGAAAGTCGTAGAGATATGAGAAAGTATACGTCTTTCCTTTCTCCAATCGCACGGTCTGATAGATCTTTTCGCTGGTTCCCTCCAGGTAGATCATTCCCGATGCGCGCTCTCCATTTCCAGCGGCAAGGGACATACGTCCCGTATGTGGAACCATCCCAAACATGATACACACTGTCAGTACCATACATAGTACACGTTTCCAGCTCTTACTCTTAAGCATCCTTTACATCTCCTTTTCTCTGCATTTTTGTTCTATATCTCATCGGCGTCTTACTCCGGCACTGCCAGCCACTGCACCTTTGCAGGCTGCTGCTCAAATGCCAGAACACCGGTTTCAAGGGAACTCTGATCCGTGGCATACTGTCCGGAATCTCTCAGTACCTCCACATAGCTGTTACGGCCGCTTACCGCTTTCTGGTAATACGTGTTGCCGCTCATAGTGAACACCAGCGGAGACCACACAAAGTTGCTGTCTGCGCAGTCAAAACAATTCTCCGTGATGGAAAACTGCGTGACCTTACCGGGAAGGTAGGTATTTCCCCACCCCAGTATAAAAGCCTGATCACCGACATCCGGGCGCAGCAACCCGCCCCATCCATAACCGCCGAAACGGAATATATTATTTCTGATTCGGACATTGTCGATCTGTACCCGCTCGCCCTTGTCTTCATCCGTGCCCCAGAATTCAAAATTCATGGAACAATATTCAATCAGATTATGTTCAAACACAACATCGGTATAGGATACCCCTTCCGGGTAGCTGCCCTGAAAGGTGAATGCCGCATCAAAAATCTGATGCATGTGGCAGTAGGAGACCTCCACATCATGACATTCGTTCCAGAACTGTATCCCATTTCCAAGTCGAATCTTGCTCTCCTCATTATATATTGCGCCGCCAATCCAGCTGATCTCACAGCCCTGGATCGAAATGTCACTGTTATCCCCCAGGCACATACCGTGAATCCCCGTGTACTTCAAAGCAAGATTGCGGATATTGATATGCTTCTCGTGATAACAGAGAAGCAAGTGTCCCGTGGTGCCGATTTCAATGGTGTCAAAAGCATCTGAGGGATTCTGTCCTGACAGATACAGATACAATTTTCCTGCCTTCACATCATGATAATACTCACCGTCCGCTGTAAGCTCTTCCTTCGCGTATTTTCTCACGCCCACAGCCGTATCGTGGTCAAAGGTCATCACGCCCGCTTCCCCTGCCGCCAGGGTAACCCATAGATTGGGCTGTCCCTCCGGACTCCAGACCCCATCCTCCGCGTAATTGCGCATGGAACCGCAGATCAAGGGCTTCTCACCGCTGCCATATGCGGCATAGGTGACTCCGCCCTGCAGCTCGAGGGTCGTATCTGTGCGGAACACACTGCCCCGGGCAAATAGAACGGCGTCTCCTTCCATAAGCTTCAATTGATTGACTGCCGCTATGGTCCGAAGGGCTGCTTCCGGTGAAGTTCCAGTATGGCTGTCGTCTCCCTCCTCCGATACATAGTAAACAGTTCCCTTCACCGATGTCTCGTCCTTAAGCTCCGCGATCTGCTTTCGCAGCGCAGCCGCCTCCGCTTCCGCTCCGCCAAGCTCAGATGCTATCCGAACCATTCTTCTATCG
>CABQGZ010000008.1 GCA_902463835.1 uncultured Lachnospiraceae bacterium | reverse complement strand
AATTCTGAATCTGATTGTGGTCAAATAAGTGGAATAATCATGATATGGACCCTAAAATGAGAATAAGCATTGGGCGAGAGAAATGAGGGTGACTATCTCTGTTTTCTGTAATCCGTGGGTGTTACTTGATAGTGTTTCTTGAATGCATTCTGAAAATGACTCTGACTGGAGAAGCAAAGGTAATCGCTAATCTCACTCAAGGGTTTGTCCGTATAGCGAAGCAGATTCTTTGCCTCCCGGAGGCGGCACTGCATAATGTATGCACCGATGCTCATACCCAATTCTTGCTGGAATTTCTTGAACAGATAGGCACGGCTTTTTCCAGAGAGTTCCACCACGTCTGCCGTCTGGATGGGCTCGTTGATGTGCGTAGAAATGTACTGCATGCAGGCGTAGACTTCCTGAGAAATCCCAGCAGGAAGTTTTTGTTGCGCCACCCGTCGTGCAAAGTCCAGGGGCATATTGTACTGAAGGATCTTTACTGCATCCTCAGACTGCATTTTCTCGCACTCCTGGATGTAGGTATCGATGAGTTGATAGGTTTGCTCAATGTCCATGCCGCCAGGAATGGCAGCGTATTTGCCCACCATCGTCACCAGACCGATAAAAAGATTCTTCGCCTGTCGCAGAGGATGCTCTGCCAATTTGCCTTCCCGACTGTTGGGGGTATTGGCGGCGGAGAGAAGTAACTGATTCAGCGTTTCCGGTTCTCCGTTTCGGATCAGGGCAAACATCTGCTGCTCAAAATGATAGGTTCCGTGAAGGATGCCTTCTTCCCGATTCTGATAAGACTTCTCGCTGTGCTGCTGACCAATGGATTCCTGATGCTGATCCTCGCACAAGCCAAAAGCTGACAGAATATCAAGCTTTTCTCCGGTCAGTGTAAAATGGAGGAACAACAGCAAACTCAAGAAACGGTTATAGGTATACTGGGGGATGCCACCCAGATAAGACGCGATTTCTCCGTAACGATTGGGAGAGATCGCGTTTTTGCTCATATAGGAGCGAATGAAGCTGTCCGTTACTGGAGTAGCATAGGCAGGACCAAGCACAAAGCAGTGCTTACCGTCACTGCATTTCACCAATCCATAATAGCCGGTGTCGGAGGAAGCATACACCGCAGGGCTGCCCATGGCTTCAAGCTTGGGCAGTGCGAAGGGATATGGGTCACCATCCTGGTAAAATCCGGAGGAACAAATGAATTGCTGATTCTCATATAGCGCAATAGGAAGAAAGTGGGCAGCATAAAACATTTCACAGTAGGATCGATAATCTGTCATAAAATTCACATCCATAGACGAATTTATATAATTATAGACCACTGTGCAATACTTTGCAAGAGAATTGCGCTACAATATTTGCAGATAATGGGATGGGTGTGAAGATGGAATGGGCTTTTTTCTTTCTGTGTCGGCTTTGCTAGTCTTTGCAGGTATATATTGCTGGTGGGTTTTCCTTCCCCACAAGGAATGGCCACTGTTTTGTAAAGAACGGATCCTCTGCATTGGTGACAGCATTACCTTTGGAGCAGGCGTTGTTCCGATGCGATGGAGGAATTCATATCCTGCGATATTGCAAAAGAAGTTGGGACATGAATACCAGGTGCTGAACTATGGCATATCAGGTTCGACCATGCAGCTATCCAGCGACAAGCCCTACAGTCAGGCTTTTATGGATGCCGCTGAAAAGATGAAACCGAAAATGTGCATTCTGATGCTAGGCACCAATGATTCCAAACCGCACAACTGGAACCCGGCGTCTTTTGCAAAAGACCTGGATCAGCGAGTTGCCAGAATCCAAGCTTTCCTTTCGGCTCCGATGATCATTCTGGCAATCCCACCTGCGGCATTTGGTAACCCAATTGCATATGAAATTGACGATGATATTATCCGGAAACAGATCCGGCCGATCCTGATACAATATGCGAAAGCAAATCGGCTTCAGATGATCGACCTTTACCAGGAAACGAAAGCACACCCGGAGTGGTTCACGGACGGTGTTCACCCCAACAGAGAAGGAAATCAAAGGATCGCTGAGATCGCATATCGTAAGCTCAAAGAGATTCTCACGGAAAGAGAAATATAACATGGTGATTGATTTTTGTAAAAACTGGACGTTTTGCAAGGAAAGTGGAAAACCCATGGCAGTGGATCTGCCCTATGATGCCATGATTCTGGAGCAGCGGGATCCGGCCTGCCGAAATGGTGTCAATTCAGGTTTCTTCCCCGGTGGCAAGTATGTCTACGAAAAGAAGTTTACCCTGAAACCGGCGATGATCGGTAAATCCATCGAGCTGCATTTTGAGGGCGTATATCAAAACTGCAAGGTATATGTGAGGGATAGGTTAGCAGGTCAGCATCGGTACGGATATACCGCCTTTGATGTGGATATTTCTGAGTTGGTGCAGGCGGGTGAGAATACCATCCGGGTGACAGTGGATAACTCTCTGGAGCCTAACTGCCGCTGGTACTCCGGTTCCGGTATCTATCGGCCGGTGCAGCTGGTGATTCGGGAGAAGAATCATATCTTCCAGGTACATATTGAGACTGTAGATATCCATCCTGCAAGGATCAAAGTGGATGTGCAGACCACCCAGCCCAGCGAAGTCTTTGTGGATGTGTTTGATGGAAAGAAGTTGGTTGCATCCGGTGCGCCAGGCATTCTGGAAGTTCCCAACGCAAAACTCTGGAGCGCAGAAACGCCTTTCCTTTATACGATTCTGATCAAAACAGATACCGATGAACGGATCATTCCTTTTGGTATCCGGAAACTGGAATGGAGCGCCAAAGCCGGTCTGCTGGTTAATGGTGAACGAATCCTCCTGCGGGGCGGCTGCATCCACCATGACCACGGTGTCCTGGGTGCCCGGGAGTATCCCGATGCCGAGGCGCGCCGCATCAGAATCTTAAAAGAAAATGGCTTCAATACCGTCCGCATTGCCCATCATCCTGCATCCCAGATCACGTTGGATGCCTGCGACAAGGTGGGTATGTATGTGATGAATGAGACCTTCGACGGCTGGTATGTGCCGAAAACCTATCACGATTATTCCCGCTGGTTTTGGGATGACTGGAAAGCAGATCTTACCGCCATGGTGGAATCTTCCCGGAATCATCCATCCGTCATCATGTATTCCCACGGTAACGAAGTGTCGGAAACCGCAACGGATAAGGGCGCGCAGGTTGCCCGGATGCTGACGGACTTTGTCCACAGCTTGGATAATACCCGCCCTGTCACCGCTGGTGTTAATGTGCTGCTGAATGTCTATGCCAATATGGGCATGGGTGTCTATAAAGACAAGGGCGACTATAAGCCCGAGCCGCTGCCGCCAAAGAAGGGATACCGGGAGAAAAAAACTGGATCCACCTTCTTCAATGCTATGACACAGAAGCTGGGCAAGCTGATGTTCTTTATGGCTGCGGGTAACCGGGGCGACAAGGCATCTCTGGGGGCTGCCAACAGCGTGGATATCATGGGCCTGAACTATGCTTCCTCCCGCTATGATCCAGATATAGCGAAATATCCGGACCGCTTGATGGTTGGCGCAGAAACCATGGTAGCCGATTTGCCCTATAACTGGGAACGGGTGAAGAAATATCCCCAGCTGGTAGGTGACTTCGTATGGTCTGCTTGGGATTACTTAGGTGAGACCTGCATGGGCTGGACCTACCATTCCTACAAGGGTCTGCCCCTGCTTTCCAACCAGGGCATGATCGATATTACCGGCCGTCCCCACGCATCCATGGGCTTCATGCAGGTGGTGTGGGGCGTGCGGAAAGAACCTTACATCGGTGTTCGCCCGGTGAATCATGCCCATGAATCTCCCAGTAAGGGCTCCTGGCAGTTCACAGATGCCATCGACAGCTGGAACTGGCCCGGTTACGAAGGAACGAAGGCAACCATCGAAATCTATGCTCCCGGTGAATCAGTGCGGCTGAAGCTGAATGAAAAAGAGATTGGAACGAAGAAACTGAAGAAATTCAAAGCCATTTTCCGTTCACCCTATACACTCGGCAAGCTGACCGCAGAAGCGCTGGATGCGGATGGCAAGGTGATTTCTTCCCATACCCTTACTTCCGGTGACGGCAGCAAACAACTGACTGTAAAACCGGAAAAGCAGGTGCTGACTGCTAACGGTACCGATCTGTGCTATATCCCCATTGAATTTACCGATGGGCAGGGCCTGCTGCTTCCTGCCGTCGAGCAGAGAGTGGATATTGCCGTAGACGGTGCGGCCAAGCTCATCGGCTTCGGCTCGGCACTGTACAAGACCGACGAACTGTTCCATCAGACCCATCATGCTTCCTACCGTGGCAGATGCCTTGCCGTTATCCAGGCGGGAGAAATGCCCGGCATTGCAACCATTACCGTAAAATCTCAGGGTGTTGCCCCTGCTATCATCGAAGTGGAGGTAAAATAATCATGGCGACGAAAGAAAAGAGAAAAGGCTTACTTAGCGGCGGCTTGTTTGATAAGCCCTTCATGGACAGCAAAGCAACCACCAACTCAATATCCACCAAGGAATGGGTCCTGGGTCATCTGATCGGACCTCTTGGCCTGATCTTCGTAGTCAATACCATTGCGGCGCTGGTGGAAAAATTCTTTACCCAGCAGACCGGAGCTATGTACGGCACCGGCAATGATGAAATGATCATGAAAATGGGCGGCTGGTATGAAATCGTTATGACTTTCGCAAAGGTGCTGGCTGTGGGAATTGGTCTGCTGAATGGTTGGTTGATCCAGAAAACCGAATCCCGGCAAGGCAGAATGCGTCCCTGGTATCTGATTTTTGGCTTTGTTTCCATCGCCATTGGCTGCCTGATCTTCCTATTCCCCGGAAATGTTCTGGGAGAAGCCTACTGGTATTATTTCTTCTTCCTGCTGATTTGCTACCATACTGTGGGCTCTTCTTATTTTTATCTGTTCCGGGATACCATTTGCTCCCTGACCACCCGTGATCCCAAAGAGAAAACCCGCATCCAGTTCATCCGAAAGATGTCCTGGACATTGCTGTCCGGTATCGTGATCGGCATGGTGTTCAGCATGGTAGTGTTGCCGCTGTGGCTGGAAAAGGACATTATGGGTTACCCCATTCTGATGGTCACCGTGTCCATCATTGCAATCCCGTTGCTGCTTCTGGAATACTTCTATACCCGTGAGCGCATTACAGAGGATGTTTCCGCGCAGCATGACCGCCTGGATGAACAAAAGATTCCTCTGCGCGACCAGATGAAGGCGCTGTTTTCCAATAAGTATTTTGTGATTCTGACTGTCATTGCCACCATCAGCGGTATCGTGGATAATTTCAAGGGCGGCAACGTGCAGTACTTCTACATCAAATTTATGCTGGGCGGCACAGAGAACCCTCTGATGTACACCATTTATCAGGTGGTTACCGGTGTGCCGATGGGTATTGGCGCATTTGCAATTTACCCGCTGGCTAAAAAAATGGGCATAAAGAATCTGACGGTTGCCGGCTATGCGCTGGTATTGATCGGAAGTATCATGGGTTGGATGTTCCCGGATCAGATGATTCCGGCACTGTTGGGCGGCTTCCTGCGGAATATAGGTTGGCTGCCTAATGCCTACATCTTTGCAACACTGATGTGCTTTGCTTATGACTCTGTGGAACATAAGTCCGGTCTGCGTCTGGAAGGTTTGCTGGGTGCCGCTGTGGTGTTTGCGATTCAACAGCTGATCTATGCGCCTTTCGCTGGCGGCTTTGAGTCCAGTATTCTGAAACTGGGCTTTGTGGATGTGGAAGGTGTGATTCCCAGTGTGGAGGTTACCAAATTCATGACCATGTCCTTCTATCTGTTTGACTCCATCCTGGCTGCTGTGGTAGTGATTCTGCTGCCTTTCGTGGATGTGGAAAAGCATCTGCCTGAGATCAACGCAGAGCTGCTGCGCCGCAAGAAGGAAGCGGTTCTGGCCCGTGGCGAGGAGTGGCTCAATCCTGCGGAAGCGGAACGGATCGAGGAAGAAAAAGCCGCTGTTATCCGTGAAGAAAACCGCATTGCCGACCTGAAGGCCAAGTGCGCCAAGAAGGGTCTGGACTTTGATGCCGAGAATGCTAAATTCTTAGCAAAGCAGGCAAAGAAAAAAGCCAAGAAAAAGTAAGAGGTAATACTGATGTTGGAGATCCGGGATATTCGCATTGATAACCAACTAAATTTTGCCGTCACGGACAATTCCGCGCCGGAGGTGTCCTTCGCGCTTTTCAGCGATGTCCCGGATACTTTTTTGAAATCCGCGCAGATGAAGGTCTGCGGGGAAACCCTCCAATGTGGTTGTGGACAGACTGGCATCAAGCTGCCACAGCTGGATTGGAAGCCTTTTACTACCTATGAAGTAGCCGTTGCCGCAGAGGTTAATCACGGAGAAAAGACGGAAAAATCTGCGCATTTTCAGACCGGGCGATTGGGAATGCCTTGGGATGCCAAGTGGATCACGGATCAATCCTATCAGTTTGGCAAGAAGATTTCTCCCGCGCCCATGACATTCCGCAGAATGTTCAAAATTCCGAAACCAGTCCGGCGAGCCTATATTACTTCCACCGCCATGGGCATCTATGAACTGATGCTGAACGGCGAAAAGGTAGGAGAAGATTATTTCGCTCCCGGATTTACCAGCTATCAAAAGAATCTGCAATACCAGTTTTACGATGTGACGGAACAGTTTGTTCAAAGCAATACCTTGATTGCTGTGGTTGCCGGTGGCTGGGCGGTAGGAAGATTTACTTATGAAAGCAAAAATAAAATCACTACAGACCGATAGGCATTGCTTCTGGAACTGCATATCGAATATGCTGACGGCAGCGTGGAGAAAATCCTCACCGACGAAAACTGGGAGGTGACGATGGGTGGACAATACCATTTTGCCTGCCTCTACGACGGTGAAACCTATGATGCTACCGTGGATTTGGGAAAGGCACTCTGGAAGCAGGCGAATGTGACGAAACTGAAGTTTGTGCCTCAAATGACGGTGAGTAACGGCAATATGGTGAAGCGGCAGGAAACAATGAAGCCTGTTCACCATTTCCAAAACAGCGATGGGGAATGGATCTACGATTTCGGTCAGAATTTTGCCGGTGTTATTTCGTTGGAGATCAAAGGAAAACGCGGACAGAAAATCGTTATCCGTCATGCGGAAGTGCTGGACGGGGATAAACTGTATACCAAGTCTTTGAGAACCGCAAAGGCAACAGCAACCTATGTCTGTAAGGAAGGTAAGCAGACATATTCCCCCAGACTGACCTACATGGGTTTCCGTTTTGTTGGCATCACGGGTATAGAACCGGAAAATGTAGAAGTATTGGCATTTGCTCTCTATTCCGATTTTGAACATACCGGCAGCTTTGAATGCTCCAATGAGCAACTCAATAAGCTGCAGAGCAATATCCTCTGGGCAGGAAAGTCCAATTTTGTGGATATCCCCACGGATTGCCCCCAGCGGGATGAACGACAGGGCTGGACAGGAGATATTTCTGTTTTTGCCAATACCGCTTGTTTCAATTTCGATTTGAGCCGTTTTCTGGAAAAATGGCTGAAGGATGTGCGGCTGGAGCAAGGCTGGGGCGGCGGCATTCCCATGGTTGTACCGCGGCATGGCAGTACACCGCCTGTGGTTGCAACCGCTTGTTGGGGGGATAGCTGCATTCTGGTTCCCTGGGCGGAATATCTGGCCCGTGGCAATGTGGAACTGCTGCGGCGCCAGTATCCCTGCATGAAGAAATTTATGAAAGCGGTGAAATTCTGGGCATCCCTCTACGGCCCCGGTGACCGGAAATACATCTTCAAGTGGCTCTTCCAGTTTGGCGACTGGTGCGCCCCGGAAGGTGGAGTAAAGGACTGGCTTGCCAGGGACAAATGGATGGGGACGGCTTATTATGCCAATTCCGCCCGGATTATGGCAAAAATTGCAACCATCCTTGGAGAATCTGAGGATCAGAAATACTATGAGGAACTGCGCCGCAATATCTGCCGGGCATTCTGTAATTTGCTGACGGATGGGCACGGTAAACTTAAGGAAGAATTCCAGACCGGCTATGTACTGCCGCTGTATTTTGAGATGGAGAATGGAGAAATTCGGCAGGCAATGGCCGATAACCTGGACCGACTGGTAGTGGAGAATGACTACCATCTGGCAACCGGCTTCCCCGGAACACCCTACATCCTCTTTGCGCTGGCTAACAACGGCCACGCAGACACAGCGTTCCGGGTGTTGCTGCAGGACACCTGCCCCTCTTGGCTTTATTGCGTGAAGACGGGTGCCACAACTTTCTGGGAGCAATGGAATGCCATTACCCCGGAGGGAGAGGTTCGGGATCCGTCCATGAATCACTATGCCTACGGCGCGGTGGGCGATTTCCTGTATCGCCGAATTTTGGGCCTGGAAGCAGCAGAAGGCGGTTACAGCAAGTTCCGTGTAAAGCCGCTGCTGGGCGGCGGCATCACCTGGGCCAAAGGCCATACAAATACGGCTTACGGTGAAATTGCAGTCAGTTGGTATGTGGAGGAAAATCAATTCACGATCTATGTGACTGTGCCGGTATCGGCAGAATGCGAGCTGGTCATGCCCAGCGGCAAAAAGCATCGCATTACAAGCGGACAGTACCATTATACAGAGAAGCTGGAGAAGGAGCATTCTATATGAAATTCCAAGTTTTGGGTGTAAGCACTCCGGAAGAATCCGTGCGGGAACGAGAGCACCGGGCCTTGGCCAGACAGGCTGCGGCAGAGGGTGTCGTTTTGCTGGAAAACAACGGTGTTCTTCCCATAAAGCCACAGAAGATCGCACTTTATGGTTCCGGCAGCCGAATGACCGTTAAGGGTGGTTCCGGCAGCGGCGATGTCCGGGAGCGATACAGCGTTACCATTGAAGAAGGCCTGAAAAACGCTGGATTTACATATCCCACGGCTCTCTGGATGGACCGGTTCAAAGAGAAATACGATGCGGATATCACTACCTGGCGGGAAGATTTGGAGTATCAGGTTCAGAAATATAATCCCATTCAAACAATGCAGATGTTTTGCTTTATTGGAGAACATCCTATGCCATATCCCTCCTGCACGCCGATTCGCGAGGATGAACTGACAGCTGAAACCGATGCTGCCATCTATGTTCTATCCCGGCAGGCTGGCGAAGGCCAGGACCGTCGGGTAGAGAAAGGCGATTATCTTCTGTCCGATGTGGAAGAAGACAGCCTGCGGCTGCTGCGGAAACACTATAAGAAACTGATTCTTGTGCTCAACTGTGGCAGTGTTATGGACCTTTCCATTCTGGATGAAATTTCAATGGATGCAGTCCTATTTTACGGGCAGGGCGGCACGGAAGGCGGCAATGCTCTGGCAGATATCCTGACCGGAAAAGTTAGTCCCAGCGGCCACCTTACCGACACCTGGGCCAAAAACTACGAAGATTATCCCTGCGCCAATACCTTTAGCCACCGCAACGGTGATTTGGAGAACGAGGAATATACTGAGGGCATCTATGTCGGCTACCGTTGGTTTGATCAAAAGAACATTGCACCCCGGTATCCGTATGGTCACGGTCTCAGCTATACTACTTTCAACCACCAAGTTAATTCTGTCAGCGAGAAAGAAGTGCAGGTAACTGTTACCAATACCGGAAACTGTCCAGGCAAAGAAGTCCTTCGCATTTTTATTGAAAAACCCAACGGAAAGCTGGATCATGAAAAGCGCAGCCTTGTTGCGTTTGCTAAATCCGAGACTCTTGCCCCTGGCGAAAGTCAATGTATCGCCGTTCCGCTTGCACTAAGTAATATTGCGTCCTTTGATGAGGAACGGTCTGCTTTCGTATTGGAAGCAGGCGAATATACGGTCATTCTGAACGAACAGACAGTCGGTTCTTTCCAAATGGAAGAGCAGATTCTGGAAACGGTGAAACCTATCGGCAGTAATGTGCCTGAAAAAGTCACACAGGAATTTACGCCTAAGGTGCAGTCTATGCTGGAAAAGATTTCCGACTGGGACAAAATCCGGCTTGTGGTAGGCGGCAATTACAGCATCCGCTGTTACAATAATGTGATGGGGGCTGCCGGACGCACCTGCACCAAGCTGCTGAAAAAAGGGATTCCCAATATCGTCCTGTCGGACGGCCCTGCGGGATTGAATGTGAACCAATCCACCACCGTCATGCCCGACGGCACTCCTCGTTATCCCGATGGGCTTCCTGCGGACTGGCAGTGGGGTTGGCTGAAAAAGGTTGGCCCGCTGCTAAAAGACCGTTCCGGCAAGGGAAAGACGGTCTACCGCTACATGACCGCATGGCCCAGCGAGACGGTCCAGGCGCAGACTTGGAATACAGATCTTGTGAATGAAATCGGACAGGCTGTGGGTAAGGAAATGCTGGAGATCGGTGTTTCCGTCTGGCTGGCACCGGGTCTGAACATCCATCGGAATCCGCTTTGCGGCAGAAACTTTGAGTATTATTCGGAAGATCCCGTTCTCTCCGGCAAGATGGCGGCAGCGATCACCCAGGGTGTCCAGAGTATGGGTGGTGTAGGTGTTTCCCAGAAGCATTTCTGCTGCAACAACCAGGAGGATAACCGAACTGGTGTTTCCGCCAATGTATGCCAGCGGGCCTTGCAGGAGATTTATCTCCGGGCATTCCGTATTGCGGTAACAGAGGGAAAACCCTGGACGGTGATGTCCAGCTATAACCGGGTGAACGGCAAATATGTCTGCAACAGCTTTGATTTCTGCACCCGGGTACTGCGGCAGGAATGGGGTTTCGAAGGCCTTGTAATGAGCGACTGGAATGCGACCGAGCAGTGTTCTTACGCAGAGGCCATCAACGCAGGCAATGATCTGATTATGCCGGGTACCGCGGCTGTTGCAAAACGCTTGAGATGCGACCTTAAGGCAGGCAAACTGGATAAGGATGCCCTGAATCTGTCCGCCGGACGGGTGCTGGAGCTGATTTTCAAAAGCGATACATGTAAGGAATTTTGATTATGAATCCATTTCTACCTTTAACGGAATACATCCCGGATGGTGAACCCCATGTGTTCGGGGATCGGGTCTATCTCTATGGCTCTCATGATAAGGCCCGGTCCGACCGGTTCTGTGTGCAGGACTATACGGTTTTGTCAGCACCTGTGAATGATTTGTCAGACTGGAAGTGTCATGGCGTGACCTATCGCAAGGACCAGGATCCCCGCTCCAACCCCGGTAAGCTGGTGGATTACTATGCGCCGGACTGCGTGCAGGGCAATGATGGACGGTATTATCTCTATTATTGCGCCATGGGCCCCAATACAAAGAACTTTGGCCCCATGTCCGTTGCGGTAGCCGACGATCCGGCAGGCCCCTTCGAGTATTTGGGCGATATCCGATACAAAGACGGAACACCGGTTTTGAAATACCTGACCAACGACCCAGCAGTGCTGAATGACAACGGACGCATCTGGCTCTATTACGGCTGGGGGCTGGCACGGGATTTCCGAAGCAAAGCCTTTGCGCTGATTTACAACATCGTTCAGAGTAAGCTGTTTGGCAGAAGCATCGCAGAAATCAAGAAAACCAAGCCCAGTATCCTTTCCTGTGCCGTTGTGGAGTTGGAGGAAGATATGCTTACCGTCAAGGGCGAACCAAAAGCAGTGCTGGACAGCAAGACAACTGCTCCTAAAGATAGTGAACTGTATCACCATGCGTTCTACGAAGCTCCCTCTATCCGTAAAATCGGCGACACCTACTATCTTGTTTATTCTTCCGGGGAAAATAACGAATTGGACTATGCCACGAGTCCGTATCCCGATCGTGACTTTACTTATCGTGGTGTGATTATTTCAAATGCAGATCTTGGCTACAAGGGCAATACCACGCCGAAAGCACCGGCAGGAACCATCCATGGCGGCATCGAATGCATCAATGGGCAGTGGTATGTATTTTATCACCGCTGCACCAATAACACCGATTTCTCTAGACAAGCCTGCGCGGAACCCATCACGATCATGCCTGACGGAACCATCCCCCAGGTGGAGATCACCACCCAGGGCCTTGCGGGTAAACCGATCATTGCAAAGGGAAATATCCCGGCTGCCTATGCCTGCAATCTTACCACCGGGAAGAAAATGAAGCTTGGTAACGGAAAACCCCAGACGCAACCCAGAATTACAGAGTTTGATGGTGATGTTTTTGTTGCAGACCTGGCTGACGGTACGGAAGTGGGCTATAAGTATTTCGATTTTCAAAATGAATCTGCGCTCCGGATCACCCACCGGGGAACCGGCACGGGAGCTTTGGAAGTGCGGACAGATAGCAAGCTACTGGGCAGCATTGCGGTTACTCCCAGTGAGAACTGGACTGACAGCGAAGGGACGATTGCTTTTCCGGCAGGTGTCCACGGGCTGTATCTGTGCTACCGCGGTACCGGAAAGCTGGATTTGAAAGAGATTGGATTTGAGGAGTGAAAGATATGAGCAACAACGGATTCTCCAAAGATTTTCTCTGGGGTGCTGCGGCTGCCTCCGCCCAGATCGAGGGAGGATGGAAAGAGGGCGGCAGAACCCCCAGTATATGGGATATGGCCACAAAGAAGCAGATCCGCAAGGGCGAGAATTGCCACACTGCCTGCGACCACTACCATCGGTGGAAGGAAGATGTGGCCATGATGAAGGAAATGGGTCTGCAGTCCTACCGCTTCTCCATAAGCTGGTCCCGAGTGATCCCAGAAGAAGGAAAAGTCAACCCGGAAGGAATCAAATTCTATTCCGATTTGGTGGACGAGCTAATCGCAAACGGCATCGAGCCGCTGGTGACCATTTTCCATTGGGATTTGCCCATATGGGTGTACAAGAAAGGCGGTTGGATGAGCGAAAAGATCGTGCCGCTGTTCCGGGAATATACAAAAATCGTGGTGGAGGCTCTGTCTGACCGGGTAAAATGGTGGATGACCATGAATGAGCCGGGATGCTTCATCATGAACGGTTATATGCAGGGTATCCATGCCCCCTTCAAGCACAATTATCTGGCCCTGTCCAAGCTGACCCGGAACTGTATGCTGGCCCATGCAGAATCCGTTAAGGCAATCCGGAAGTATGCGAAGCAACCGGTGAAGGTGGGCCTCGTTTTCTCCACCGGCGCTTATGTGCCGGAAGATGAAACACCGGAAGCTATCGAAAAGGCTCGCCGCATGAGCATGGAAGAAGGCAACGGCCTGATGGGCAACCGTTGGTGGATGGATCCCATGCTGGCAGGCAAGCCCGTCCGGGCCTATGGTATCTATTCCTCCAGTAAGAAGGATATGGAGGCAATTTATCAGCCGCTGGACTTTATTGGTCTGAACATCTACACCTCTTACAACTATGCTGAATGGGGCAGTGGCGAACGCCCCGCTCCCGGTACACCGGTGAATGCTCTGGGATGGGTCATTGACGAGCGGTGTATGTACTGGAATGTGCGCTTTGTTTACGAGCGGTACGGTCTGCCTATTATGATCACGGAAAACGGTCTGGCTGCTCATGACACGGTCAGCCTGAACGGCAAGGTATACGATCCTCAGCGGGCAGACTATACCCGCAGATATTTGGGTCAGCTGAAGCGGGCGGCCAAGGAAGGTTTCCCGGTGATCGGATATCAGCACTGGTCCGTCATGGACAATTTTGAGTGGGCAGAGGGTTATGATCCCCGGTTTGGCTTGATCTATGTGGATTTCCAGACCGGTAAACGGATTATCAAGGAATCTGCCTTGGATTACAAGCACATTATCGAGACCAACGGCGAAGATCTGTAAGGAGACAGCCATGAAAATTCAAATCGACAGAAACGAAAAAATCATTCCTACCGATTTTTCCTGGCAGTTTGGCATCGGCAATGACCATGCCTGTCAGATGCTCCGCACAGATGTGTGTGGGCATGTGAAGCTGGCCCATGACGAACTGGGTATTAAGTACATCCGCTTTCATGGCATCTTTGATGACGATCTGCTGGTGATCCAGCGGCTGACGGACTATTTTAATTTCGCCGCTATGCCCTGGGCAAAGGGAATTCAGGAACTGAATTTCCGGCAGGTAGCCAATGTGTTCGACAATGTTCTTAAATGTGGCATGAAGCCTTTCGTGGAGCTTTCCTTTATGCCTAAAGCCATTGCCAGCGGCAAAAAAGTGGGCTTGCGCTACCGCAATAACATCACTATGCCGAAGAATATGGAACGCTGGTGCGACCTGATCGAGAAATTCGTTAGATTCCTGTTTGAGCGCTATGGTCAGGAAGAAGTAAGAACATGGTACTTTGAAATCTGGAACGAGCCGGATCTGCCCATCTTCTTCAAGGGAAGTAAGAAGGACTACTTCAAACTCTACGAAGCCACCGCAAAAACTATCAAGAAGATCGATCCTCAGCTTCGTGTGGGTGGACCTTCCACCAGTGCCTGCCGGTGGGTGACAGAATTTAAGGAGTTCTGTGAGCAGAATAATATACCTTATGATTTTCTCACCACCCATCACTATCCGGGCGATGGCTTCGGCAATACCTTTGGCGTGGGCGATGCCCTGAAAATGATGAAAACCACCCACGACAACGCAAAGAACGGCGTTCATCTGGGTGATACACTAACGGAATATTTCTTCAAGCCGGAAATTTACAAAGGTTGGACAAAGGGGATCCTGCGGCAAATGGACGAGCACGCCCGGAAAGAGGCCGGTGACAAGCCACTCTTTATGACCGAGTGGAACTCTATGGCAGTGTATAGCTCTCCTGTCCATGACGAAAAGTATTCTGCCGCATTCCTGGTAAAAAGCGTCATGGATCTTATGGGCATCATGGATGCCTATATGTTTTGGTGCTGCTCCGATGTGTTTGAGGAACTGTTCATTCTGGGCAAACCTTTTCACGGCAGCTACGGCATCGTCAACAACGACGGCATTCCCAAGCCGAACTTCTGGGGGTTCAAGATTTTGAGCCAGCTTTATCCCAATCGGCTGGATCTGCCCACAACCAACGAGGATGTGGAATATGCCGTTTTCGTAGATGGCGACAAAACCCAGGTCCTTCTCTATGCCCAGGACTTTGACTACCATAAACACCACACGACGGAAATTGAGATCAGCATCAATGCGTCTGTTTCCACTGTGACCAAGCAGATCATCGACGATACACATTGCAATCCCAAGGCCGAGTGGCTGAAGCTGGGCAAGCCGGATTTGCTGACTCCCGCTCAGGTTGCTGATATCAAGGATAAGACCCGATTGGCAACAGAAGAACAGACATTTACCTGTGACGATGGCATAACAACGATCAATCTCACGCTCGGAACCAATGATGTGGTGCTATTGACACTGGAATAACAGGGGTGAAATGTTATGTACTATATTGGAATTGACCTTGGTACCTCGGCCATGAAGCTGCTGCTTATGGATGCAGAGGGCAAGATTCATAATGCGGTTTCCAAAGAATATCCGCTGGAATTTCCCCAGCCGGGATGGAGCCAGCAGAATCCGGAGGGCTGGAAGAAAGCACTATTTGAAGGCATCCCGGAACTGCTGAATGGATTCGATGCATCCAAAGTTGCGGGTATCGGCTGCGGCGGCCAGATGCACGGCCTGGTGGTGCTGGATGAACACGACAACGTGATCCGCCCCGCCATCCTCTGGAACGACGGCCGGACCGCCAGGCAGGTGGATTACTTAAACGGTGTCATCGGCAAGGACAGGCTGTCCGCATGGACTGCCAATATTGCGTTCGCCGGTTTTACCGCCCCCAAGATCCTCTGGATGAAAGAAAACGAGCAGGAAAACTTCGGGAAGATTGCAAAGATCATGCTGCCCAAGGACTATATCAACTATCTGCTGACAGGGGTCCATGCTTGCGACTATTCCGATGCCTCCGGTATCAGCAGTTTAAGAAAATCTATCCCGCCTGCAAGGAACTCTTTGCAGATCTGATTTAAGGAGGAAATCGATATGCATTTTCCCAACATTCCCGTGATTCCCTATGAAGGTCCCGCTTCCACCAATCCTCTGGCCTTCAAATTCTATAATCCTGACCAAATTGTGTTTGGTAAACCTATGAAGGAGCACCTGCCCTTTGCTATGGCCTGGTGGCATAACCTTTGCGCAGGTGGTACGGATATGTTTGGCCGGGACACCGCCGACAAGTCCTTTGGCGCAGAAAAGGGCACCATGGCCCACGCCAAGGCCAAGGTGGACGCAGGCTTCGAGTTCATGCAGAAGCTTGGTATCGAATATTTCTGCTTCCATGATGTGGACATCGTCCCCGAAGCCGATGACATCAAGGAAACCAACCGCCGCCTGGATGAGATCTCCGATTACATTCTGGAGAAGATGAAGGAAACCGGCATCAAGTGCCTGTGGGGCACTGCCAACATGTTCAGCAACCCCCGGTTCATGAACGGCGCCGGCTCCACCAACTCCGCCGACGTATTCTGCTTCGCCGCTGCCCAGGTGAAGAAGGCTCTGGATATCACCGTGAAGCTGGGCGGCAAGGGTTATGTGTTCTGGGGTGGCCGTGAAGGCTATGAGACTCTGCTGAACACCGACGTGAAGTTCGAGCAGGAGAACATCGCCAAGCTCATGAAGATGGCGGTCGCTTATGGCCGATCCATCGGCTTCACCGGCGATTTCTACATCGAGCCTAAGCCAAAGGAACCCATGAAGCACCAGTACGACTTCGACGCAGCCACAGCCATCGGCTTCCTGCGTTACTACGGCCTGGACAAGGACTTCAAGATGAATATCGAAGCCAACCACGCCACTCTGGCAGGCCACACCTTCCAGCACGATCTGCGGATCTCCGCCATCAACGGCATGTTGGGCTCCATCGATGCCAATCAGGGCGACTACCTGCTGGGTTGGGACACCGACGAGTTCCCCTTCAATGTTTATGAGACCACCATGTGTATGTACGAAGTCCTGAAGGCAGGCGGCCTCACCGGCGGCTTCAACTTCGATGCCAAGAACCGCCGTCCTTCCTACACCGCAGAGGATATGTTCCACGCCTACATTCTGGGCATGGATGCCTTCGCTCTGGGCCTTCTGAAGGCTGCCAGGATCATGAAGGATGGCCGCATTGATGGCTTTATCGCTGATCGCTATGCCTCCTATAACACCGGCATCGGTGCAAAGATCCGCTCCGGCGAGGCTACTCTGGAAGAGCTGGCAGCTTACGCAGAAGCCATGGGCGCACCCGAACTCCCCGGCTCCGGCAGACAGGAATATCTGGAAGCTATCGTGAACAGCATCATGTTTGCAGGTTAATCAGGAAGAGTGCTCGAAGATAATAAAGATTTGGTATTTGATTTGTAGAAATAGCAGACAATTCTGTATCGCAATATTCCTCTTTGCGATTATAGCCACAATAAACAAGACCAGCAAGGGAGACAACTATGAGAATATTGTTTGAAATCAATACAGATTGGCACTTCAGCAAAAAAATAGATGAACCGCAGAATACACTCATAGATAATACCCAACTTGTAGATTTACCGCATACCTGGAATGGCATAGATGGGCAGGACGGTGGAAACGATTATTTCCGTGGAACATGCTGCTATTCCAAGCATATTCAGCAAACTGAATTTCCTGCTGGAGAACGGTACTTTCTGGAAGTTAACGGCGCAAATTCTTCTGCGGATGTGTATTTGAACGGAGTACATCTTGCCCACCATGACGGAGGCTACTCTACATGGCGGGTAGATTTAACGGAAGCACTTCGTGATAAGAATTTGCTCACCATCATGGTGGATAATTCGGTAAACGAAACGGTCTATCCTCAACATGCGGATTTTACATTCTACGGCGGATTATATCGCAAGATTAACATCATTGCTGTTCCCAATACCCACTTCGAATTGCTGCAACACGGACATCCCGGCATCCATGTAACAGCACTTGTTGATGGTAAAAATGCCAGAGTATCTATAAATGCACCTGCTGTGAATTTGCAATCCGGAGATCAAATTCGTTTTCGGATTCTGGATCATGAAGGAAATGTTGCTGCAGAACAAATCGGGTGCGGTAATTTTGTTATTGAAAATGCACATCTATGGGACGGCAAAAAGGATCCCTATCTGTATACTGCGGAAGCAACAATCCTTCGCGGCGAAGTTGAATTGGACACGGTGACAACCCGATTTGGATGCCGCAGCTTTACGGTTGACCCCGAAAAAGGATTTATCCTGAACGGTAGGGAGTACCCTCTGCATGGAGTGTGCCGCCATCAGGACCGCTGGCAAATCGGCAATGCGCTTCTACCTGAACACCACCGGGAAGATATGGATCTTATCTGCGAGCTGGGTGCCAATACCATCCGCCTTGCACACTATCAACATGACCAGTATTTCTATGATCTGTGCGATGAGCGTGGTATGGTTGTCTGGGCAGAAATCCCCTATATATCCCGGCATATGAACACTGGAAACAAAAACACAGTTCAGCAACTGCAAGAACTTGTCATCCAGTGCTATAACCACCCCAGTATCGTGGTATGGGGACTTTCCAATGAGATCACCATGGTAAAAAGCAAGGATGCAGATATTTTGCAACACCATAAGCGGCTGAACGACTTGGTTCACGAAATGGACGGGACCCGACTGACTACCATGGCTTATTTCTCTCTCTGCAAAATTACAGAACCTATTGTCCAAATTCCTGATGTGGTTTCGTATAACCTCTATTTTGGCTGGTACAGCGGAAACACAGAGCAGTATGGTCCTTGGCTTGATCGATTCCATGCAAAATTCCCCAACATTCCTGTTGGCTGCTCCGAATACGGATGCGAGGCTTTGGACTGGCACACATCCTTACCGCAGCGCGGAGATTATACGGAGGAATACCATGCCCAATATCACGAAACTGTAATTCGTCAGCTATTCTCACGGCACTATATCTGGGCGACCCATGTATGGAATATGTTCGATTTTGGTTCAGATGCCCGGATGGAGGGCGGAGAGAACGGACAGAATCACAAGGGTCTGGTAACTATTGATCGAAAATATAAAAAAGATGCTTTCTATGCCTATAAAGCTTGGCTTTCAGAGGAACCATTTGTCCACATCTGCGGAAAGCGATATGTCGACCGAGCAGAGAATATGACGAAAGTTACCGTGTATTCCAATCTTCCGGAGGTGGAGCTATTCGCCAATGGGAAGAGCATAGGTAAGAAAAGAGCAGAAGACCACTTCTTCTATTTTAATGTTCCCCTTGCGGGCAAAACTATCTTGACCGCAAAAGCAGGAGAATGTACCGATGGGAGCCTGATACAAAAAGTGTCCAAACTGAACCCGGATTATGTGCTTCCCCAACTGGGAGCGGTTCTGAATTGGTGTGATGTAACTGCAAAAGAAGGTTATTTTTGCCTTAATGACCGATTCTGGGATCTGACAAAATCGTTCGAAGGTCTCCTCTGGCTGGGAAAGCTATTGATACAGGTGGTAAGAAAATTAAGCGACCCTAAGAAGAATACGTATTCTGCTTCGGGAGTATTGGTGTTTCATAAGGATATTACCATATTGCAGTATTTTGCCCTGCTTGGTCAGATTAAGGTACATTTTGACAGGGATGAACTTCTGGGAACCAACGATCAACTGAACAAAATAAAAAAGCCAAGACAAGGAAAGGTATAGTGGTAATGGCTAACGGACACTTTCTGAGGGAAATATCAGAATGATCAGCGGCGGATGAGATAGTGCCAATGCATACTATGTGAGATTGATAATATAGAGTCATGTTTACTGGCTAACTGCAAACCAGTCTGGTGCGAATCAAGATTTGGTATGCTATAAACAAAGATAAGCACTTCAATGCGAAATAGTATTCTTGACTTCGGAACTTGAAATTGCAAGTTCGACAGGGGTAAATCAGAACGATTTTTGACGAAAGTTAAAAATGCATATAAAGTTAGAAAAACCGCTGTTTCCGTTTAGAAACAGCGGTTTTGGTCCGAGTGACTGGTTTCGAACCAGCGGCCTCGTGGTCCCAAACCACGCGCTCTACCATCTGAGCTACACCCGGTTATGAAATTGAAAGGTCTTGCTGTCTGTAGTCAGCCATGTGGTCAAAGGCGGTTTTTCGGGCGATTCCGGAAATTGAGGAAAACCCGCAGATGCCCGTGTGTCAAGGGGTTCGGGCGTTTTGACTGCTGCCTGTCGGATGGATGCCGATACGCTCCCAAACCACGCGCTTCACCATCTGAACTACACCTGGAATTGCGAAACTATTATAACGGATACGGAGAGAAATTGCAAGGGGAAAAGATTCGCAGAGAAGAATTTACGTCAGGTGCAAATTTGAACCCCCTAGGGGGCTTCCGCGGAGCGGGATGGTCGGGTATA
>CABQGZ010000007.1 GCA_902463835.1 uncultured Lachnospiraceae bacterium | reverse complement strand
CTCTCCCATAACATCTCTCTTACGTTCAAATTCCAGATCCATGTCGTCACTGTAGCGATAGATGACGTCCCTGGGATTCTCATAGCTGTATACCACCTTTCGGAAGGCGTTGGACACGCACCTGGTCACATAGTAGGTGATCATGGTCTGGGGAATGTCTGTCACGCTCTCCCTTGCATCCCGCAGAATCCGAAGCTCCGAGCCAGTCCAGTTCAGTTCTTCAAAAGCCACCTTGTTGGCCGTATTGTACCGGGCGGATTTGCCCAGGGTGGATTCCACCTGACGGCCAAATTCCGCCTGGGTCGTGCCGTCAGTCCACCATTTTACAAATTCGTAAGCCTCATCCCTGTATTTTGAGGAATCGATAACGATACAGCCCGTGTTGCTGCTGCTCTGTCTGCGGTCCAAAGAACCGTCCTCGCGTACGGAAGCCGGAATGGGATACATGGACCACTGATCCCGAATCTCAGGCGCGGCAACGCACAGCTGGTTGTACATGGTATACGTCATAATGCCAAGAGGCATCTCTCCCGTTCGGAAACGGTTGATGAAGCTGAAGGTCTGAGGCAGGCTGTATTTCACATACAGATCCGTCCACTGGGTAAAGGCCTCCACCGCCTCCTGGGATTTCAGGGCGCTGGCATTCAGTTCCTCATTGTAGATCGTCCCGCCATGCTGTAAGAGAAGCATCTCGAAGATATCCTGGCCCTCCGGGATTCCGATCTCCATCTTCTTCTCCGCAAGCTTCGCCTGCACCGCATAGAAATCCTCCCAGGTATCCGGAACCGCAAGTCCCAGCTCCTCAAACACATCCTCCCGCAGGAACATCATATAGAAGTTCTGGGTCTCCGGCACGGCGTAGACCTGATCGTCAAAGGTGAAGGGGATAAACGCAGAATCATAGATCTGTTCCTCCACCTTGTCAAAATCCTCCATCTGCCGCATGTCCGCCAGAACACCGCGAATCCCCAGATTCGCCACGCTCTGCTCCGGAACGAACAGCGCCACATCCGGCCCTTTGCCGGCAAGAATCGCCTGGGACAGCGTATCCCCGGCGCTGACCAGCGAATACTCCACAGAGATCCCGGTCTTCGTGGTGAAGCTGTCCTCAGACAGCTGCCGGATAATCTGCATCTGGTCGCGCCCCGACGCGGAACCGCTCACCAGCATGTCGCCCATGTTGATCCAGACCTTCAGAGTCTTCTCTCCGTTTCCAGAGACGGTATTGTAATCCCGTGTAAAGGAGGCGAAGAAGGATTTCAGGCGGAACCAAAGATAGCTCCAAAAACTGCTGCTGCCATCCGCTATGGCTTCCTCCTTCGGCGTGAATGTAAGATAGTCAAGGGTCAGCGACTGGGTCTCCAGCGTGATGATCAGATTCGCCAGGGAATCAATCCCGTTCTTGAACTCACTGAGCATGGAAGGAATCTTATAAGGCTTATCCAGGAAACGATTCATCGTCCGGATCATGTCGTGAATCACCGACGTCTCGCTCCCCTCTCCATTCTTAGCGCACGCCTCGATCTCCTCCGCCAGCCGTTCCAGCCGTTCCACCGAATCCGCAAGGAAAACCATCAATTCCGGCAGCTCCTTATCCAGGTCGTAATCACGGTACACATCCGGTGATGCGCCGGTGATGCTGATGATCTGGCGGTACATGGAATTACACTGGCGAATATAATTCGTCAGATCATACACCTGCTTCTTCAGATGCTCCAGGCTGACCTCCATCCGCAGGCTATGCTCCCCTTGATCCAGATAGACGTAATACGGCTCGCCGTTATCGTCCGCAAGCCGCACGGTCTCGTAGTTCTGGCCGTAATCAAACAGGTAGTTGTCAAATTCCTGAAAGGGAATCACGCCGTCGATATAGATCTTTCTGCCGACGCCAAGTTCCCTAAGCCCATCCTGCTGGTACCGCACATCCAGCGCATAGAAGCCCGCCTCTTCCACATCAAACCGCCACTCGATCCACCGGCCCCTTTCCGCGTAGCAGGAGCCGCCCACGATATTTAAGGAGATTGCATCCGTAACGTTAGGGCTGATACTGGGGGAAGACCGATCATAGGTAGCGATAATAGAGGAGTCCGACTTGGCATCCATCACCTCCGCCTCGATCACAACGGGCCGGGAAGCCTTCCCGGAAAGCTGCTCCATACGGGACGCATATGTGCTGTAGGAGCAGAGCTTTCCGGCAATCAAACGGATGTCCCCAATCTCCACTGCCTCGCTGGACATGGTGACAGTGAATGTGTAATCCCCCGCCAAAAGGGCTGCAGCGCTGCTTCCGCCCTCCGCCGACAGACCGAATACCGCCTGCTGCCAGATTACTTCCTCCTCCACCTTTGGCACCACTTCATTCTTGTTGGAATCCTTCTGAAACCGGCCGTCCGTGTGAAGATCCTTCCACCTTCTGGAAAAGGTGACCGACTGGTTCCAGGATACATCGCCGCCCGCAAAGGAAAGGACAGCCTCCGGGTTGATCTGCCTGCCCGGGACAGCCCGGTAACAGACAGACACGTAATAATTTCCCGCATCCGCCGCCGAAAGCTCCCACGAATCGGACTGTCCCTCCGTCAGCAGAACTGCCTTCTCCGGAGAAAATTCGATTCTTTCCCCTGTACGACTCTCCCGAAGCACTACATTTTCTCCGGGTGCAGGATCCGCCTCGGTCGGAAACGTCTCTCCCAGGGCTGTCTCTTCCCCGGTCGTCCTTTGGGGAACCGGGGCGTCCGCCGCCTGCTCCGCCATGGCCGGAACGCCAAGTCCCAGAAGCAGCACCACCACAAGTACCGCTGAGATTATTTTTTTATTCGTATCTCGAAGCATCACTACCTCCTATCCCACTAACCCGGAGGTCAGTACACTGCGTGAGAACCTCCGCTGTAAAACAATAAACAGAATAAATACCGGTACAAGACACACAAGGCAGGCCGCCTGCTGCGTCGTCATGATCTTATAGGGGTTATAAGCGTCTGTCCCGAAGAAATTCGTCAGGGAACTGCTAAGCCCCGACAGCTTCACCGATACCGTCCGTATGTTGGTGAAAAAGGTCGTCATGGTATAATAATCATTCCAATACCAGACAGCCGAAAATATCAGTGTCGTCACAATGGGTCCGTCCGCATTGGGCAGCATGATCCGCGTGTATGTCTTCAGGTAACCGCAGCCATCAATCATCGCCGCCTCCTCCAGCTCCTTTGGGATGCCCTTGAAATACTCATAGAAGATCATGATAAAGAGCCCGGAGCGGATGCCCTGCCCCAGCAGTGCCAGAAGAAAGACCGTCGCGTACTGATCCAGCATGCTGAAGGTCTTCTCCGCCCCGGTCAGCCCGTGAATGATGCCGAAAATATCAAAATCTCCAAAGAGCATATAGTTGGGCAGATTCACCATCTGAGGCGGCACAATAATCGTAAAGACAGCGATCAGAAACAGCAGCTTGTGCCCCCGGAATTCAAAGCGTGCAAAGCCATAGCCTGTGGCCGCGCAGACAAAGATCTGCAGAATTGTGCACACCACCGTGATAATGCCGGAATTCTTCAATGCCGGAAGAAAATCCAGATCGGTAAAGAGAAGCTTGAAATTCTCCAGGGTAAAATGACGCGGGATCCACACGATAGAGGAATCATACATGTCCACCGAATCCCGAAGCGCCATGCTGAGCATATAAAATATAGGATACAGGATCACAAAAGCCATCCCCAGAAGAAACAGAAACCGCACGATGCTCCACACGATCCGTCCCAGAAAATACATAGGCGAGACAGCGATATTGCTCACATCCTTCTCTCTTCGCTTATCTTCCATGCTTCCTCCCTCCTTTCTCCTTCCGCTCAAGATAAGGCGTCAACAACGAGATCAGACCTACCACCAGTGCCAGCGCCGCAATAATGATAATAAAATAGATCCACATCATCGCCGAGGCATAAGAGTACTTGAAATCCTTGTAGGCCGTATCCATAATGTATTTCATCACGCCGTTGTCGTAGCTCACAAAATGATCGATCACCGTGTAGATCAGATTGACGAAGATATAGGGGAACACCGCCGGGAAGGTCACCTTCCAGAAGGTCTCCCAGGCGGTGGTGCCCTCCACCTGCGCCACCTCGTAATACGTGGCCGGAATTGTCATCAGGCCCATGATAAACACGATGATCTGCACGCTGCTCTGCCACACCAGATCCGTCACGTTGGAGACAAGACTGCCGATGGTTCCCACCAGCTTATCCGGCAAACCAAACTCATAGAGCATATTGGTCAGCAGCGCCGCATTAAAAATATTGTTTGAGGAATCCCCGCCCATTACGGTGGACGTCAGGCTCCCCTTTATGATCGACGCGATCACGCCGGAGGAGATCAGAAGCGGTATAAAAAAGATGGAGCGCATCACGCCTCTCCCCTTGAATTTCTGGTTCAGCACAATGGCTACCACCAGGCCAAATACCAGAATGATGGGAATGCGGTAAAGCATATCGCTCAAGGATCCCATCAGCTTCTGCGGAAAAAGGGCGTCCCTTGTAAACGCATCCAGATAATGGGAAAACCATCCCTTTTCCAGCTTCTCATATACGTAACCCGCCCCCTGAACCACCGTAAGATCGCAGAAGGAATATCTCAATAAATTAAAAACCGTCTGTAAAAAAAACAGGACAATGCCGATAAGCCAGGGCAGGATGAACAACATCCCTGCCCTGCTCCTTTTACGCTGATAGCCGCTCCGTTTCATGTAAGAACCCTCATGTTTCATTTTATGGTAGATTTCAAAGCGCTGTTTACTAAGTTCTCCATGGCCGCGGAAACCTCCTCGGCAGACTTCTTATTCCATACAAGGTCAGACCAGAACTGCTCCCGGTAATTGTTCCATCCCACAAGAGAATCCAGTTTGGAGGACAGCTTGGTGGCTGACGCCAGATATTCGTTAATGATCGCCTCGTGCTCCTCGGTCATCATCTTGCGCTGACGGGCAACCCAGGCCGGATCGTTCTTCTCTGCCCCTTCCGCAATACGGCGGGCATAGAAGTAGTTCCAGGCCATTCCGCCTAAGGGATTCTTGGCGTTGGTGGGCACAAAGTTCGTGACAAAGATACTGGGCGCATACGTCTGATCCGCATTCGGTCCCTGGGGGAAGGGCACAATCCCGATCTCATCCTCCATGGTATTCAGCAGATCGTAATTGCTGATGGCATTCATGGGCCGCTCCACGAACATGGCGATCTTCCTTCCCGGGAACTCGGTAAAGCCCTGGATGGAGGGCTCCATGGAACCGTCCGCGATCAGATCCCGCAGATAGTTGAGACCGGCCACAGTGGCGGCGCTCTTTAACGTAGATACATACGTTCCCGAAGCCGCGTCATAATCGATGAATTTTCCGCCGTTGCCAAGCACGAACACTTCCCGTGCATGGGTGCCGATGCCATAGCATTTCACCGTTGTGTTGTCGTCCTCATAGATTGTGGCCTTCTTGGCAAGCTCCCGCATCTTGTCATAATTCCACTGCCCGTTCTGGTAAAGGGTGTACGGATCCTCCAGCCCCAGCTCCTCGAACAGCGTCTTGTTATAATACACGAAGAAGGTATCGATCTCACCAGTATTCACCGCGTAGTAATTGCCGTTCATGGCGTATGCCTCCAGAACATCCTTGTCCCAGTAGGGATCCTCCAGATCCAGGTATTCATTGATCGGCATACACAGCCCCTGGTACATGAAGGACAGTGCCGTGGCGTCCGTCATAACAGCCGTATCCGGCGCATTGCCGGAAGCAACCATCTGGGGCAGCTTCTCCGTATATTCATTGTAAGTCATGGGCAGCCAGTTGATGGTCACGCCGTAGCGCTCCGTGAATTCCTGCACGATCTGCTTCTCATACTCGCCCAGATCCTTCGGGGAACCGATCTTCGTGATGCTGGTTCCCTGAAGGCTCTTAAACATCTCGTCCTGCTTGGTCCACTCCATCTCCATGGTCTCATTCTTTCCCTCATCCTCCGTGCCCGGATTGGAATCCTTTCCGGGATCCGATTCCGTCTTGCCACAGCCTGCAGCGCCAAAGAGCATCACACCACACAGAGCCATACATAACATCTTTTTCATTCTGTTCCTCATCCTCTCTTCCTCCTATATCTCAAAGTCGTAAAATACCGTGTAACCGTTGGAATAGTCCAATGCGTTGTTCAGACGAGCGCCTGTTCCCGCTTTGTTCTTCAGATAGAATGCCAGCCTGTACTTCCCACCCTTTTCCGGCAGCGGAATATCCGCGCTGATCGTGTATACGATCTTTGATGAATCACCATAATTCTCCGGGTCACGGCTGTTCCAGGTGCCGGGCTCTCCGGCCGGGACAGACAGTACTTCATTCCCCTCCTCATCCAACAAGGCAAAGCCGCTGTACATATTGAAGGCTGCTGAAAATCCATAATTGACCAGCTTAAAATCGGCCTTAAGAATGCCGCCGGGGGATTGGTCTCCCGTAACATCCGCAGACTTTGCCTCGATACGGTATCCCAGATAATCACTCACAAAATCAAAGATACTCCGGGCAGCCTCTCCGTCCTTTCCAAACCATGTGGGGGAGTACAGGATGCCATTGCTCTCAAGCCACTCCGGCGTGATGGGGATATTCTGCCACTTCTCCATCTCATAGCCCTTGCCTGCGCCATCCTCAATAAAACAATGGAAAAGACTGAAGGTGTTCTGCCGGAACGCGGAGAACTGCAGGATCGACTCAAAGCCGTCGATCTCCTCGTTGGTCTCTCTCCCCCAGAAGGTCTCTCCGCCCACAGGCACCACAGCGGATTCCTCCATCACCTGGTTCCACTCCTCCGTCCCCGGATTCAACGCAGCCGCCTGGGCACAATAGCGATATCCGAAGAAGCTGTCGTCATGGAAGCCGATCCGCTTGTATATATCCTCGGTGTCCAGGATCAGGTTCTTGTACTGAGGCTCACGCACCTCCACATAGAGGGGTTCCGGCGTCATCTCCAGGATCCCCCGCAGCAACGCGCTGGGATTGTGGAAGTCCTTATAGGAATGCCATTCTCCCCAGGCGCCAAGGAAGCCTGCCTCCACCACATTGATGAGATCCACATTCTTCTCAAGCAAAGGCTTTAGCTGCTTCATATGTCCCAGCATGATATCGTCGCTGGCCTCGCCGCCTCCTGCCATATCGTACTGGTAAGCGAAACGAACCACCAGCTTTACACCCAGCTCCCTGGCACAGTCAAATACCTGCTGCATCCGCTCCATGCCGGTCTCGTCAATCTCCGCCTTATTCTTATAGCCTGTGAGGTAGAAGTAGACCTGCACCAGCTGGGGACTGTACTCCGCGTATTTGCTTACCGCATTGCGCACATTCACTGTTGGATCCGGCTGAACCGTATGACCGTCCTCATCACTGTTGGCAACATTCACATAGGCTTCCAGCCGCCAGCCCCGATCCGGATTGTAATTTAAGAACGAGGACTGACTTCCATCCAGGGGCTCTATCTCAATATGCTCCTCCACCGCGTTTTTGGCGTCCTGCCCGGATTTGGAGCTGCATCCACATAAGCTAAAAACGAATACAAGGACTGTTATAAATGCAACGATTCTCTTCACTTTTCCTTCCTCCTGCTTCGTTTTCTGGTCAAAATAACAGTAACTGTGACACCTGCCGCAGCCACGCACGCCGCAATCCCAATGGCGATCCAGATCCACGGCGCACCTGCTTCCTTCTCAATCTCCCGTTCATGGGCAATGGAGGTAGACAGCTGCTGATCGGTAAGCTTCGTGCTCTCCTGCTTCGTCATAAAGTGCTGCCGCTTCAGGACAGCCTTCTCCATCCCCATATTGTCCAGGGCCGTGACGGTGAAGCTGTATCTTGTCCCCTCCGCAAGGTCTGTGAGCCTGATTTCGGCTCCTTCGCTTATCCGGGAATGGGTACACAGATAGGACAATACTCCGCTCTCCACCTGCTCGCTGTAGACGTCAACCCGATAGCTGTCCGCCCCCTCTACGCTGTCCCAGAACAAGACGGCGCTGTCCTTCGTCACATTCCGCACACCGGGATAATTCTCCACCGTATTCACAGCAACGCTGTCATAGGTGCGTCCCACCGTAGGACCAATGTTCAGAAGATCCTTCTCTGTGGCATAGGAATCCGTCGTAAGGCTGTACACATCACAGCCATTGAAGGTGATCAGCCTGTTACTCCTGCCCTCCAGATCCGTTACCATGTAGAGCCCGTCGATGTAGCCGTTCCCGCACTCGCCGCCCACCGCCTGGAACTGGAAGGTGGAGGATATCAGCCTCCGGTCTGCCAGATCATCCGCAATGGGATTCATCTGCATCTGGTTGATGTCAACCAGCACATAGCCTTCAAAATTCACAGGAAGGTATACGATCCCGTTGCCGTCGCCGGCGGATCTGTATGTCTTCCATACGCCGGTGCCCTTCTCCATAGCCATTACAGAGCCATTGCCCAGCAGCGTCCAGGTCTCCTTGCCGTCCTTCTCCGTGTGCAGATTGAACCGCACTGCGGAGCTGTCTGTCTTCATGGGATGGGGTGCGGCGCATTTTATATAGAATAAAAATGCCTTCATCCGGTCTATCCTTGTCTCCCCGGGATATTTTATATCATAATAGGGATCCGTATCGTGGAATCCGCCCAGGGTCTTTGCAGACAGCTCTACGGAGGGATTGGGGAAGATTCCCCCGATGCTCTTCACCAGCCGGGCGTCTACATCGTTCTTATGCTGAACGGTAAACATGCCGTTGGCCTTCAGATCATATCCCACCGGATAAGATGAAAAGTCCTGCAGGATCTCCGCCTTCATCGCATTTCCCATAAGCTTTGACTCCGGCGCGATATCCGCCCGGGTGGCGCCCGTCGTCAGGAATCGTGCGGTGCTGTCCCCGTTGAGGCGAACCATCACGCTGTCGGAATCCTTTGTGATCCCATAGACTGCGTTGATGTACGCGTCCCCACACTGCCCGCCGCAGTTGGAGAGCTGGAGTATCATATTCTCGGCGGCGTGATTGTGGACGTCATCCCCAAGCGCCTCGCTCTGGAACTGTGACAGGGAGATCTTGATATACCCCTCAAAGCCTGAGGGGAAATCGCAGTAGATACTCTGGCTCTTCGTGGTCTTCCACTCACTGCTGTTCACTCCCAGATAGCTGACGGTCGCCTGATCCTTCAGCTGCAGATAGATCCAGTCACCCACATACATCATCACCGCAATGCCGCTCTTGCCCCAGTTATTGCCCTGCTCATCGCTCCTGGAGATGGGCAGCTTCACATAGAGCATGATATCGGTTATGTCTTTCAAGGAGATCGGCGCCTTATAGCGCATCGTAAAACCCTGATCCCCTGCGATATTGTTGTAGCCGCGCAGGGAATCGTAGGACAGCCGGGCGGCGTTTACGCCGCCGATGGCTCCCAGACTCTTCACCGCCGTCACAGAGCCTTCCGCCTCTGTGCATTGGAACTGGGTCTTTTTCATCACCTGTCCCACCTCACTGCGGCTAAAATCCTCCCACACCACAGCCTCCATGGCGTCCTCCGCCGCTGCCGCAGTCCGAACCGGGACAAGGCAGGAGACCACCAGGCTTACGCAAAGCACCGCATGTAACAATTTTTTCATTTTGTTCCTCCCGCTCCATTAGTTGGCAGCCTTGCTGGACTTGATATACTTGTACACCACATTGGCCACATCCAGCGCTTCATTCTGTTCCTCATTGTCACAGAACTCCGTGTCGGAAACCGTAAAGGTGACATCCTGTTCCAGCTTTCCTGTTCCCGTCCACTGGAACCGAAGGTTCACATACATTCCATCTGCCTTGACATTGCTGTCGATCTTGCCCACATTGCCGACGCAGCGAACCGAAGCTCCAGCGCCATTCACTTCCATCTCATCCAGTACCTTCCCGGCATCCCAGCCATAGTAGCTCAGATTGGGATTGTCGCAGGTCACCTTCAGATATCCCGCCGCAATGTCCTGATTCCGGTACAGCCGCACCGGCACGTTTACAATGTTAAGGTAAGAGTCCTCCACTCTGGCGTAGCGGCTCACACCGTATACCGTGGTGCCGTCTAAGGTCTTCCAGTAGGGACGGATAAAAAAACCGTCGGAAAAATTGCCATTGACAATCCCCGTCAAAGTCACCGTCGTAAAATACGCTCCCATGGGATGGATATCCTTCGGCACATAGTTGTACGGCACGCCGCCCTCCTTCATTGCCACCTCTTTACATACGGTGTCTGTATCATACGTATGCTTCCATCCCTTCATCTGCATCTCGAATCCTACGCTGGCATATGCCGGGCTGTCCACAACGGAGATGAGCCGCAGCTTGCTTTTCTCTGTCTCCCCGTTCGTCCCCGCAAGGGTCTGGCATCTCACACTCAACAGTTCCGCCGGAACAAATTTGGCATAAGCCTCACCATCAAAAGTATCTTTGGAGAGTGCATTCGCCTGTGCGCAGCCTTCCTCAGTATACCATCCTGCAAATACCCATTCCTCATGTCCAGAAGTCAGAGGCTTTGGAGCAGTTCTTTCCTTTTCTCCATTTTCTCCATCAACACAAAATTCGCTGACATTCCTCTTTTCCACAAGGGCTTTTTCCTCATCCACCGTTACTGCTTCCTTCGCCGCATATACGTTCTGATGATTCTCCGGCAGATTTAATGTTCCTGACAATATCAACGCCCCCGCAAGAAAACCTGCAGCAACTCTCTTTAAATTATTACCATGCATTATTCCACCCTCCCATTATGCTCTGTACATTCTTTTCCTGCGTCTGGGGGCCAACCTCCACTTCATGGTCGCCTCCTCCACTGACGTTCAGTGTAAAGATCTCCTCCGCTGACAGCTTTACAACCTCCATCCGCGGCTCCTGATATACTTCTGTCCTGTTCTCATTCTTCATTCTGCCTGCCTCCATTCTGTCCTTACGGTCTATACCATCCGTCTACAAATCCATCCTCGCCAACCGGCGCCGGTATCCCCCCGCTGCTGGCCTCATCCTTTATCTTCAAATAGGCTGTCAGCGGATAGTGATCAGAACCGCCCTTCCGATTCTTATCACATTCCACATACTGGATATCGATATTGGTAGTGGTAAAAATATTGTCAACATACTCTTCGTCCGAATAATAATATGTATTGATATCTCCGAACTTGTCCCGGTTGGCCACATGAAAACCAGCCGCTCTCATGAAGGCCGCGATGTCATTGCTGTTGGTATCGCCCATAGCTATGGCATATTCCTCCTGACTCATCAGATATGCCAGCTCGCGCATGGAATCCTGCCGCGCTGCATCGCCCTGGGTCCCATAGGGGATCAGATGAATACAGAAGACCGCGACCCGTTTGCCTGCTACCGTGGTGTAGCCCTTTACATACAACCGCTGTGTCTCCTTATCCTTCGCCCCCAGGAAACCGCCGGTGATATCGGTGAGCGCAAATTGGGAGTTCTTGCCGACACCAAACGCATTATACAATGTAACGCCCTTTCCTGTCTTCCCTTCAAAATACTGCAGCGTCTGAAAAGCGTCGCCGAAAGCCTCCTCAGCGCTTATGGTAAGATTCTTTTTCGAATCGATCAGGAACACGGGATCCCACTCCTGGAAGGCGTAGATATCGGAATCCAGATCCTCCTTCACCGTCATCCAGTCATTGTAAGCGTTCATCACATACTCCGGCAAAATCCCCGGATGTACCTTCTCCTGGGCTCCATAGACGTCCAGGTTGCTCACACCATAGTAAAAGTGGCCTACATTATGGGTCGTAACCTTGATATCGTAGAGGAATTCGTTCTCCGCAAGAGGGCTCCATGTTCCGTTGGAACGCACCGGTTTCTTTCCGGCGATAAGCTCCACCTGGGGCACATCGGTTCCGGTGCTGACACCGGCGCTGTCCCCCGTGGGAGCCTTGGTTACCTTCTCGGCATTCTGCGAGGTCTCAAGCTTCATTTCTTCCTTTTCCTTCCCTTTCCCGCAGCCCCACAACGCCATGCTTCCTGCCAGCACAAGGAGGATTGCGGCTGAAACCATTTTTCTTCCTGTCTTCTTCACATTTATCACCGCCTTCACTCTGCGTACAGCGAAACACCGAAGTGCTCTGCCGCTTCCATCATACTGCACTTCATATAGTTATTGTTCTTCCCGAACCGATCCGTATATTCTCCACACCAGACGGTGATCTCCTGGTCTGTGGCAGAATTCCGGAATACGGCATAACAGCGGAACAATACATTCTGAGAATACTCCGCCACGCTCACATCAAGCGTTGTCCAGTAATATCCCGCGGGCGACTTGGATCCCGTCAATATCTTCGCTCCCTTGATCTCGGCATTGATCACAGACGTTCCATCGTAAGCCCCTGCGTCCAGCGCCACCGCACCTGTGGATACCACCGTATATCCTTCCCTGGTCAGATACTCCTCATCCAGTGTCCAGCCAAGCTTCACTCCCTGTTTCGAAGCCCCCTGGGGCCTTATGGACACACCCAGAAAGCTGGGTCGGTACGACTCCACCGCGGCGGCATACTCCGCCACCTTGTCCAGCTCGCCTTGGGTAATCTTGTTCCTGTACTCGCCGGAAAGAAAATTATAGAGGATTGTCAGCTCGTCTACGACAGATGCAGCCTCCAGATTCTTCTCCGTAAGGCTTTCCACCAACTCCTTATAGCGCGCCAGGGCATTCTCACTTTCCGTATAGTATGAGGTAAGAGGCTGTGCCTCTCCTCCGTCCACAGCCGCGTACATGCTATTGCTTTTAGACACCAGCCACACGCCGCCGATCTTGGCATCGCCGTAGCTGCCGCCGTAAGCACCCAGATAGAAGCGGAAGAAGTCAAGCTTATGAACGCCCGTAAAATCCTTCCAGGTAGGTACCTCTTCCGGATGAAGCTTGATATAGCCTTTAAAACCGTCCGGCAAAAGGATATTGGCGTCACTGTCCGTCCTGACAGACACCCACTCGTTTCCATTGACAGCAAGGTACTCCGCTGTAGCGTTGGTATAATTCCCCCAGACATTGTCCTGGGTATTTCTGAAATCGCACATCCGTATGGAGGTTGCTCCTGTCTTTGTATTGGGCAGCTCCACGTAGAACATCAGATCCTCCTTGCCCACATCAACCTCCTGATACGGATAGATTCCGATCACCTGGGCAGAGCGGCTTACATAGACGCCCTCCTCCTGGGGACTTCCGATCACCACCGACAGGGATTCCCCAATGGGCGCAATCTTCTCTCCCAGGGCGATGGTGCTGCGCTTTGTGGCGCCCCACCATTCACGGCACTCGTCGATGCTGATTCCCTCAGGCATGGGCAGCGGATCCTCTTCAAGCTCCGTCAGGGCAACCGGCTCGCCGCCGTCCACGGAGATCTGTAGGCTGTCGTCCTTGGATGTAAACCACACGCCGCCAAGCTTCACAGAACCGAGATTACCGCCGAAGGAACCAAGGTAAAAAATAAAATACTGCATGGCAAGCTCCGCGTTGGCATAATCCCCGCAATTTCCTGCGGTATTCACCGCAATGCGGACATAGCCCTTGAAGCCGTCCGGCAGATCCATCTGCTTGTTGCTGTCATTGCCGATAGCTGCGTCTATCCACTTTGTTCCGCCCTCCGCCAGATACTTGTATTTCATTCCTGCCGGAGCCGGATACTTTGACCAGCCATCTGCACAAATCGTGTCCACGCGAAGGGAAGAGCCTCTCCCGGTGGCCGGAAGTTCCACATAGAACATCAGATCCTCCGTGGCCATATTGTACCTTGCCCATCCAAGATCCAGTGTGAATAGCGGCCCGGTCTGATTCTCATATCCCTCCTTGATGGGGCTGTCGATCACCACCGATTTCCGGTCGCTGATGGCAGTCACCGGCTCGCCCAGCTTCGTCGTCGCCTGGGTAACTGTACCCCACCACTTCTTATCCTCGTAAGTTACTTTTGCGGCATTTTCTCCCACTGCGCCTTCTTCCACGCTGACCGATTTTCCGGTCATCACTGTTCCCTCCGGGTTCTCCGGCTCTTCTTTCCTTCCCTGCACACAGAGGGAGGTGGCCTTCATTACGTCGTCCGGTTCATTCTTTGCCGCGCTGGCCGGTACCATAGAGCTTACACACAGTATCACGCACAATAGCAGTACCATCAGACTTTTCCCCAGAGGAATGTCTCGCTTTCTCATCTTCACACCTCACATTCTTATCTTAATCCAATCCAAAGAAGTTCTTAAGTTTCGTGGCCATAAGTCCATGTCCCTGCTTTGTGGGATGATAACTGTCTTTGGTTACATCCAGAAGCTTATTTACCGGAATCTCATTAAAATCAATATAGTAGCCATCGTCTCCCATCGCCAGGGCTGCATCCTTCAGCGCCAGCTTGAACGCCGTGCCCTGCGGCCTCCCGGCAAGATTCCAGATCACATCGCCGACCACCAGCTTAGAACCGTTTTCCTTACAGGTTTTAACAACAATATCCAGTTTCTGTTTGAACGCCTCAATATCGCAGCCTGTTCCAAGATCATTCGTTCCCAATGTCAGAACTACCACATTTGCAGTAGCAATCTGACTTAACATGTCATCAGAGAAATCTACCAGTCTGCAGCCGCTGAGCGAATAATTATTCACTACCGGCGATGTCGTATCCTCTCTGTAGCTGATGCCGGCAATCTGAACCGTTCCTGTTACGTCAGATGGCTTCACAATTTTTATGGTAATCTCATCACCGGTGTTCTCCGGAATCTTAATAAATTCACTTCTCGCGCAATTATTCTTTGTATCTGCAGCACAATTTACAGCTGCCGCCTTTGTATCATTTACCAGTACGTTGAAGCTTCCATAATCAGGGCCTGCCGTATGGTAAATATAAAATCCGTTTATATGGCGCTGGATTCCGCCTTCTTTACGATTCAGTTCTATATTAAGAACAGAATCCCCTTGAAACTCCGGATCCTGATTTGCTGTGTAAAGGTAGAGCCCCGGCGTTCCTGTCCAAAACTTCGTAATCTTCCACTGATCATCGGCTTCCATTGTAATCTTATGGATTTCTTTATAAGTTGCTGCATCTGTCTCGCCTGCTTTATCCGCATACCCGTCGTTAAAGGAGACAAAGCCCATATTATTGGAACCGAAATGCTGGTTAAATGATGCCTTGAAGATTGACGCCCAGGAATCGTCATACAGATTCCCGGCATTCAATCCCTGTGAGATGCTGTCGCCTATGATGCTCACGGACATCTCACCATACACATCCTTTGGCTCTTTATAATCTAATAATTCCGGATTTTTTTTTTCGCCCAGCGAGACATTGGCCGGATCGTTTAAATAACGTTTCAATCTCACAAGATCCACAACCGTAAGCTCGCCGCTGTCGTCAAGATCACTCATATACCTTACCCTTGGAGCATCTTTTCCAACCAGATACGCTCTCATAAGCGCTGCGTCTGCTTCGTCAACGATCCCTGTATTCTCTTTTGTGTTGTAGTCTCCATTCAAATTGCCATACTCATGACCGCTCAGAACTGAGATTCCAAAAAGGTTCGCCGCCTGTGTAATAGAAGTTGCATAATAAGGCGCTTCATACTCCACCTGCTTTACAAAGCCGCTTCCAAGTTCTTTCATCTCGTCCCCAGAGGCTTCATACTCTCCCGCCGACATGTTTGCACGATTCGTCACGGAGTCATTCCATACTGTGATGTTGTTACTTCCATTTGAGTAAACTACATAGCTGCGGAAATAGAAATCATCTGCATATTCCTTCCAGTTCCTGCTTGTATAGTCCACATTCCATTGAAGCGCTGTTTTCGCATCTGTATTTTCATATGTATACGTTACCGCTCCCGTAGACTTATCATCGAATTTTGGACTACGTGCATCGAAAGCTGCTTTTGGCATCATGACGGTTCCGTATGCTTTCACGGAATATCCCTCTGCATCTGCCTGCGCGGCATCAATTTCGCTGCCCAGACGGAATCCCGCCATATTGGCGCCATTTGGCACGTAAGCTGCAGCCCCCTGAAAGGTCGGACGATAATTTTGGCTGTACGTTGTTACCTTAGCTTCGTAGTCTGCGCATTCTTCGGCGGTCAGTTGCTCTCTGTATTCTTGCGAAAGGCCTTCATAAATCTCAATCGCTTGTTCGATCAAATCATAATCGGTAATATCAACTTCATCGATCTCTGCCAGTATTCCACGCAATTTATCCAGCACGGTCGAATCGTCCTCGGAATAGTATGTCAACCTCTCCGGCGCTCCGTTCACTGCTGTATCACTGTTGCTGATCACTGAATAGATACTGTTAGAATCATACGTGATCGTCGTAAAGGTTCCGAGAACGAAGTCGCCATGTTCTCCGCCTAACGCGCTTAACTTGAACCCAATCTGATCCATCTGATAGTCCGTGCTATAGTCAAAATTCTCTCCAGCTTGATTTTTCCAACCATTTCTATAAGCATCCAGCGTACTGAGATCAAATTTTACATACCCCTTAAATCCTTCTGGTAAACTTAAAAGCCCACTTCCATCACCTGGAATCACACCATTTACCCACTGGTTGGAATCAGAAGCCAGGTATGCGTATTGCAGGTTTTTCGAATTTGCCCAACACCACTTCCCATTTTGTGTACAGTTCGGACCTTGCACGCTTATCTCTACCGGTGTATCCGACGTGGATCTTGGAAGCTCCATCCAGATCATGGCTGTATTGGTAGCAGAGTCGATCGGCACCCAGCCCTCATACCATGTCGTAGCGTTTTTTACCACATTCTCCGAACTCATCTTTCTCATCATATGTGTGCCAAACGGTTCCGTGTTCTCGCTAAATGTGCATGTCACACCTTCTTTATCCACTTTTACTCTGTTTGCCGTTCCTCCAATGGCATTCCCCCACACTCCGTTATATGCAGGATCCTTCATCGTTCCCTTAATCGGCTGAAGAATAGTTCCGTCTGCCACCTTCACTGCATCAGAATCACCGAATTGCACATAGCATGAATTCTGATCCTCTACAATACTCCAGGTTCCGCCAAGGATCACATCTCCATAGCTGCCACCGAAAAGTCCCCAGGAGAAAACCATATAGTAACCATCCCTGGTTACACCTTTAACATAAAGCTTTACATAACCCTTAAATCCATCCGGCAGCTTCAGTTCACCGTTTGCCCCTACATCGCCTGATACCCATTCGCTTCCATTCGTTTCCAGGTAAGCATAGCCGTCCTTCGTCCCTTTGAACTGAGGCCATTCACCATCCTGATTAATCGCATCCACACGCATGGATGTATATCCCAACCCTGTTTCCGGCAGTTCAAGATAGAGCATGGCTCCTGCCGCATTCTCGCTGTTGCTCGTCGTCTTTATATTGACACGATATTTATAATTGTTCCCCTCTGATAAATATCCGTGGGGTGTCTCAGCTGTATAGGCGATATGATGATTGTAATTTCCGGCACCTCCAGCTACAATCTCCATGAGAGACGTCTTATTTTCATAACCATCCCCATTATAAGGATCTTCCCCATATCCTGTACCCCATGGCAGCGTTCTCCCGTACGAGTCCTCACCACAGCCCCCCTGAAATGCTCCAGGCATATTTGTAGACGTCACCTTCAATGGGGTCGGATCATATTCAGACAGCGCCTTCGTTGCCGGGACATTCTTGATCTGTGCTGTGATGGCATTCTCCTTATAAGTATCGATGCCATAGAATCCGCCTACCTTAAAAGAACCGCAAGCTCCTCCAACTGCTCCGTTTTGCATCGTAAGCTGTATTACCTTGTAATCTGCAGCTGGATCGAACCCGTCTGTCTTCCACGTCTCATATTGGGGCGCGCTGGAAATGTCAAGCATCATATATCCACGGAAACTGCCGAACAGGGACGATATAAGCGCCTCTGTCAAAGCTGTTTCCTTCCACACAGCGGCGTCCTCTGCAAGGTAACGTGCCTTTATACCATACATTCCTTCCCGGCCGGAATAATAAGTCTTTCCGCCCTGTTCCACCGCCATACCGGTAAATCTCATTATTTCATCCCACCTATAGGTCACTGCGTCAGGTGCATATACCGGCATCTGCACATACATCATAAACATATTATTATCTGCTTTGACAGTTGTATTGGGCTTTAGCGTTATACCATAAAATCCTTTTCCTGGCATTTGACCGATTGGAATCTCACAATCCATGGCAACCCCTCCACGGAAACCGATTCCTGCAAAGTCTGCAGTCTGCGTAAACTCAGCCTCATACTCCGTTTTGCCCCACGCCTCGTGGTAGACATATTCATAACTGCTTCCAAGAACCGGAACCGCCCCTGGCATAACAATCATACTTTCGTCCTCTGTATTTCCTGCCCAAGCACGAACCCCTGTAAAAAGGCCTGCTGCCAAACAGATGCTAAGTAAACCAGCAATTATTCTTTTCATGCTTTACATCTCCTCTCCTTATCTGTACTCTGTAGTAAATCCATCTTCTCCGACTTCCGGTCGGTTCCCTGGAGTCACACCGGCTGCATCTTTTTTCACCGTAATATGTGCCGTCAATGGGAGATGATCAGAATAGCCTCTGTCCTGTTCAGCTCCCACCTTCACATCCTTGATCTCAATATTCGGTGAAACAAAAATATTATCAATGTAATGCGCTGTGCCATTTACATAAGTATTGAACGTTCCGAAGTCACCTCTGTTTGCCGCCTTGTAGCCTGCTGATTTCATATACTCTACCATGCTGCTTCCATTCATATCACCGGCGACAAGTACATATTCATCTTCATTCATAAGATCAATCAATTCATAATAAGAATCCACAACCGCATCTCCATTATTATCATTCCAACCAAGATGCACGTTGTAAACTGCGATCTCAACACCGTTTACATCAATGTAGCCCTTCATATAGCCGCGGCGATTTGCCGCATATTTACCAGAAAGCGTTCCATAAGTGATGTCCCTAACCGTAAATTTGTTAGACGCCATGGTAAAATTGGAATCGCCCGATCCCCATGCCCCACTGTTAATACCAGTATAATCATATACGTTTTCAAAGAGCTTGGAAAAAACCTCATCACGCATCACGGTCATTCCCGTCTCCGGAGCAGCTAATATGTTCGCATCGTCCTGCCAAAGCATTTTCGAACATTCCTGAAAGAAGTATAAATCTGACTGAAGACCATGATTTTCACAATCATTCCCATAATCAAACAATTTTTTCCATCTGCTTATCGCATCCACTGGATCATACCTCTTTGGAGTATAGTTCATTACAGAAGTATGAATCCCATCGTCAACACCAGCAGCAAATCCTCCCACATTAAAGGTCGTAACGGTAAGATCATAAGAATCCTCCGTTATTTCACCCGTCGCCACTGCCGTCTCTGTGTCATTCTGTGCCAAAACCTCTCTGCTGGTCGCATCAACCTCCGTTGGCACTGTCGAAAGATGTCCTTTCACCAAGACAGCTGTCAGCAGAAAAACCCCAAGCCCAGCCAAAGTGCACAATACCGTCCGTTTCACATGATCCTTTTTTCTTTTCGTACGCATTCTCATCACTCGTCCTTTCCATTTTATAAATTTTTTGGTAGCTCCTACCTCGTCAGAAGAAAGAGCTGTTCCGCCTTTATTGCAGCTTCAAAGCTGGCATATACTTCATCGATGGTTGGTATATCAGGAAGGTCTTCCTCTATCATCCGAATCAGGCACCGAAGCTGTACATCCGTGGGCTTGCGTTCCGCCTTCACATTGATGGTATGATATGTGGCATCCTCCAGACTATAGTACTCGATCAGATCTCCTTCCTCCTGATGACTCATTCTGTCCTTTTCAAAAATGAGTCGGATACTTCCCCTGGGACCTACAAATTCTTTCATATTATTTGCATTGATCGTTTTCGTCCAACCAGCTTCGTAAAAACCAACGGAACCATCCGAAAGGCGGACGGTCACCATCTCATAATTATTTTTATCCGGCGGCAGATCCTCCTCCGTCCGCATTCCGATTCCCGAGATATTCACGATCTTCGCCCCCGTGAACCACTGCATCACGTCGAGATAATGCACCCCGCAGTCCACTATGGGGGAAGTCTCTTCGATCAGCCTGCGGTACCTGTCCCAATCCATGGTATGATGATTCTGGGACATCCGCAGGATGATGGGATGGCCGATGGCGCCTTCGTGAATCATCTCTGCTACCCTGCGGTAAGTTGCATTGTGCCGCAGAATATGGCCGATCAAAACCTTCACTTCGGTCTGTTTCTTTACTAACCTTACAAACTCCTGGCCGTCTTCCAGCGTCGCCGCAATAGGCTTCTCACAGAGTACATGCTTTTTGTATTTCAAGCACAGCTTCAGCAGCGCCAAATGGCTGGATGGGTACGTGGCAATAATCACAATATCCGTATCCGCTCGGCTGATACATTCCTCCGCGTCTGTGGAAATGTCCGCGGCACCGAACCGTCTCTGAAATT
>CABQGZ010000006.1 GCA_902463835.1 uncultured Lachnospiraceae bacterium | reverse complement strand
ACAGATCGAGCCGGTGATCGTAGCGCCCATGGTAGCAGTGCCCATACTTCTGATACTGTTAATCCTGCTCCTGGTAAAGAGCAGAAGAAAAAGCAGAAGCAGAACACAGAATCCAAAAGAGGAGTGATGAGAAGATGAAAGATACCAGAACAAAATATCTTCTGAAAAAAGCAGCCGTATTCATCGGTGCAATGGCAGCAGGTGCATTGCTGGCGGCGCTGCATGGAATGAGCGTATCCTACGCTCATGAAATACCGGATGAAACCAGAACCGGAACCATCACCGTAGAAATGCAGTACGACAGTCAGCCCGTCACCGGCGGGACTCTGGCCGCCTACCGGGTAGGCCGGATACAGGAGGACAACGGCGACTACTCCTTCACCAGGACAGAAGCCTTCGCCGCCTTCGACGGAGTTCTGGAAGAACCATACTCTCAGGAGCTGGCAAAGGTCTTGGCTGACTATGCAAAAGAATATAATATCCCGCCCACAGCGACAATAGATAATCCGAATGGAAAAGCTGTATTCGACAGCCTGGACTTAGGCCTGTACCTGATTGTCCAGACCAAGGCAGCTCCCAGCTACGAACCGCTGACCCCATTCCTGGTCTCTGTTCCTCTGTGGGAGGAGGGCCACTATCAGTACGACGTCAATGCCAGAGGGAAGTTTGAACTGAAACAATCCCCAAAGCCAGAGGAACCGGTGGCACCTACCGATCCCAAGCTTCCCCAGACTGGCCAGCTGAACTGGCCCATACCGCTGCTGACAGTCAGTGGCCTGTGCCTTATCCTGCTTGGCTGGGGGCTGTATGTGGGCAAGCGAGGCAGAAGAAAAGAGGCGCTGAACCGGGAAACAGATTAGGGGCAGAAAGATAATAAGTGGTAAGTCTGTTAGGGGAAAAACGAATCATATAAAAAGCATAATGGAAGAGTCTGTTATACCAAGATGGGAAATGGCAGACTCTTTTTCCGTGCCAGGTAAACATGTAAATGCAAGAAATCCTGGTTATACTTATCGTTTTATGAAAGAAAAGTTTTCATGTAACGATATTCCCTTTTGGACAAAAGTGTAGTATAATACAAACAAGCTATGCGGAAAAAAATCAAATTTTCCATAGCAGCCAGGAAGTATTCCTGGATCTGAGATTCAACCGGTTTTCCCGGGACAAATTACAAAATAATGGTTGAGAAACCAAAGAAAAACATGTATAATGGAGGAAAAGGTATGTGGCAAAAAGAAAAACGAAGACAATAAGATGGGTATGGTATAGACGGGGAGCCTGGTGGACGCGGATCCGGCTGAACCGCAAGTATAAGGATCGATTGTTTCGGTATCTCTTCCGGGATAAGAAGGATCTTCTGGCCTTGTACAATGCACTGAATGACAGTAACTATACGAATGCGGATGAACTGGAGATTGTCACCATGGAGGATGTGATCTTCCTGAAAATGAAGAATGACCTGTCTTTTATCATCAGCTGGAGACTGAACCTGTACGAGCACCAGAGTACATACAATGTCAACATGCCGCTGCGCGGGTTCTTTTATTTTGCCCAGGAGTATGAGGGAATACTGGCTTCCCGGGGAGATGATCTGTATGGGGGAAGCCGGATTGAACTCCCCACCCCGGAATATGTGGTTTTTTATAACGGTTCCAGAAAAATGGCGGATCGTGAGACACTGTATCTGTCAGATTCTTTTCATGATGGCCGCGGGAGCGGCTGCCTGGAATGTCGTTGTGAGGTACTGAATATTAATCGGGGACATAATCCGGGTATCATGGAGAAATGTAAGAGACTTTGGGAGTACTCGGAGTTTACCGGAGAGATAGATGATAATGTGAGTAAGGGGCTGTCATTGGAGGAGGCCATTCAGAAAGCGATTGATAGTTGTATTGAACGGGGTATTTTACGGGATATACTTTTGAAGGAAAAGTCGGAGGTGCAGCATATGATCTTAACGGAATATAACGAGAAAAAGCATATGAAGACACTGTATGCTCAGGGGCGTGAAGCAGGACAGGAAGAAGGACGCCAAGAGGAACGTGTAAATACGGAACGCGAGCGTGAGCGGGCGGAGGAAGCAGAGAACCGAGCAGAGGAAGCAGAAAAAGAGAATATCCGCTTGCGGGAAGAAATCCGAAGGTTAAAGGGGAATTAGGCTTCTTATATTGGGATTGTCCGAAGACAAAAAAGGCGCTGATACTGGAAAAAGGAATGCCAGTTTCGGCGTCTTTTTTGCTGCTTTTTTCAGAGTGTGTTCTGCAAGAAAATGCATTCTTTTACAACAATTTCCAACTCTTTTTTGAAGCTGGCAGATACTCCTTGCTAAAAATACAAAAAAATGGTTATAAAATACAAGCAATTGGCGGGAACACACTGGATTTATTGAAAAATTGACAAAGTCTGTGCTATGATAATGGCGAAAACACAAAGAAAGGACACGCAAAAATGCAAAAAGAAAAAGGAAAAAGGGGGATGAATTATGAAAATCGCCAAAAGAGTATTAGCGTTTGGTCTGACAGCTGTAATCGGCCTGCTGCCATGCCAGTGGAAGGTGCGGGCGGATACCGTTTGGATGGAATACGACCACGCCTGGTGTTTCAGCGAAAGCAGTAAAGCAAGTCCCGAGGGGGCGATGGTAGGAGAAGAGCACTCCTTCGTCTATGAATACGGAGTGAAGGGGCAGTTCAAGCCTTTGACCACCTGGCGGTCGGACTGGTCCGCATGGACGCTGAATGGAGAGGCCCCGGCGGTGGGCGGATGGTTTTTCAGCGCTTCCGGGGAGGCGGACGGAGCCATCGCCTGGACTGCGCCCAGGACAATGAATGTGGAAATCTCCAGTACAACCCAGGTGATGGTGGACGCCTTGAACGCAGCACTGTGCGACGGCGTGGGCGTGATGGTGCTCCAGCAGAATGCCTATGGCTATGCGCCCTTATGGCCCAAGTCCGGTTCCTTTGCCTGGTACGATGTCAAGGCAAAGGGAGCGACAACTATTTCTGGTGTGAGAACCAGAGTAAGAGCCGGGGACAGACTGCTGTTCGTAGCTCATTCACTGGGTGCAGCCTCGGATGGAGATACGGTCAATATCACTCCGAAAATACAGGAAATCACAAAAAAGAGCGATTATCCAAAAGGTTTTTTCGACTGGGTGGACGACAGGAAGAATCCGCCCGACGCGGGGTCTGACACTCAAAATCCTGGCCTTGCATCTTATAACCACGGATGGGCGTTTGGCAACAGTGATAAGAGCAATGCCACAGGAGCGATGATTGACAACGCTAGCGTGTTCAGCTATGAATATGGGAAAAACGGTCAATTCCATTTGCTGAACCGGTATAAAGGCGACTGGGAGGCCTGGACCTATAACGGAGAGCCTCCGGGCGTCAGCGGTTGGTATATCAGCGCCAATGCGGGGATTGACGGAGCGATCGTCTTCACCGCTCCCAGGGATATGCAGGTAGACATATCCAGCACCATGGATCTGGACGTGGATGCTTACCAGAGGGATGTCTGTGACGGCGTGGGCTTTATGGTCTTACAGCAGAACAGCATCGGCGGATTCGCACCGCTTTGGCCCGCCAGGGGAAGCTTTCAATGGTATGATGTGAAGGCTAAGGGCCCCGCCGGGCTGTCCGATGTGAAGACGTATCTGAAAGCGGGAGAACGGATCCTGTTTGTAGCTCATTCTACCGGAACCACAACGGGAGATACGGTGAATGTTTCACCGCAGATCACAGAGATCTCGGGTGGCGGCACTTATCCCGACGGATTCCTTTCCTGGGTGGTGACGGATTCGCCGTCATCTGCCACGCCGTCCCTGGAAACATACGTTTCCAGCTGGTATCTGGGCGAAGGTGGTTATAACAATAATACGGAAAAGAATGAGTATCCTTTTTCCTATCGCTATGGCTTTGCTGGAAATTATGAAAATTATCTGCCCTTAAAGGAGCGCTATGACTGGGGCAATGTATGGCGTATTCCGGATCAATGGGCACCCTGGATAGCAGGCTATTTTATGTCCGCCGCAAGAGATGTGGATGGCGCCGTTGCATTTCAGGCGCCGGAGACAGGAACGTATGAATTTTCAAACAATCTTGGAAACGTGCTGAAGCTGTCCACAGAGGGAGGCAACGAGAGTGATGGTGTACAGTTTCTTGCGGTGGCTCAAAACGAAAGCGGGAACTATTATCCGGTCTATCCCACAAAAGGAAGCTGGGAGTGGCTGACACTGAAAAAGGATCAGGAATATCCCTTCTCACCTGTCACCGTCAGCCTTAAGAAAAACGAGAAGCTTCTTATCATCACCCACAGCGTAGGCGAGGAGGTGAATGACACCATCGCTTTTGACGCAAAAGTGGCGCTGAAAGAAAGAGACAGTCTGAGCGCTTATCCTGCCAGTTTTGAGCCATGGCCGGAGGGATTTTCTGATCCGGATCCCAATCAGAATCCCGCAAAGCTTTCCGACCTGTTTACGACAGCTTCTCCCACCATCGGACCGCTGTCGCTGCAGTACGGATACGATGGGGCGTACAAGCCTATGACACTGTACCGGGAAGACTGGGACGCCTGGACCATGGGCGGCAACGCACCCTCCATCGGATCCTGGTATATGGGTGCAGTGGCTAAGAACGATGCTGTGCTGGTGTACACCGCACCGGCCCAGGGACAACTGAGGGTAAAAAGTGAAAGCCCGCTGTACCTGACCTGGGAAGGGAAAAGTGATGGAGCACAGGTCATGGTTGTGTTGAAAAACAAGAATGGAGAGCGTCCTATCTGGCCAAGGGACGGCGTGTGGGAATGGAGCAAGATCACGGATGGCATGGAGGTTCCGATGGATGGGGTTTCTGTCTTTGTGGAGAAGGAGGATCAGGTGCATGTGATCGTGCGGTCCGTGGGTACGGATGAGTACGATACCGTGGCAGTGAATCCGGTGTTTGACCTGGATACTTCTGTCACAGAGGGGAAGATCCTTGAAGCAGTGGAGCGGGTGTATCCCACGGAGGACGATTACATCAATCGGCTGCCGGGAACAAAGGGAACGCTGGATAAGGCTGCCGGCACAGGAGAGAAGGAATCTGCTTTTCCAATATGGCCGATTTTGCTGTGCATTGGTGGGGCGGTTCTGTTGGCGGCAGGTACTACGGTGATTCTTTTGAGACGTAAGAAAAGAAAGGAAGTAACGCTATGAAAAAGAAAGAAAAAAAGATAATCTCATTTTTGCTGGCGGTGGTATGTATCGCTTCTTCTGCAAGTATACAGGCCAGCGCAACCGATTTGAACACGGATATTTCCTGGTTTGGCAGTCAGAATGGCAATCCCTGGAACGGTTCAAAATGGACATTCTGCCATGGACGGGACGGTGATTTTACGAAAATGCCTTATTATGTCACAGAGAGTAAATGCTGGTCTTCCAACGAGGATGGGTCAAAAACGAAGATAGATACCTGGCGTCATTACGCGACGCCGGAGGACTGGGCTGTGACGGCTTTTTCCATAAACGAGGATGGCAATATTTCTGGAGACAGCAGGCAGCCGGTGAAGTTAGAAGGAACCACCAATAACGCTGCGGATCTGATGGTAGTGTTGAAAAGCAAGGAAAATGAGAGGTTTTATCCCGTTTATCCAGTTGCGGGAGCATGGGAATGGAGGACGGTGTCACCTGGTGAGGTGGCAGAGTTTAGCTTTGAAACGGGATATAAGGCGGGGGATGTTCTGTATTACATTGTGAAGGCCCCTGACAATGAGGAGATAACGCGGCTTCAGATCTGCCCGCAGGTTGTCTTTCGAGGTGGCACGCCGGCAACGTATCCCGAGACTTTTACAGAATTTCCTTCTGACCAGGAACGGCCCCAGGATGTAGCTCTGATCCCTGCTGAAATTCATAGGAATCTAAGCGAAGAAAAATATCAGGATGCAAACAGGCAGTACCAGGGATGTCCGGCCATTGAGGTGACGGAAGGAGGAAGATTATGGGCTGGTTTTATGACTGGCGGCGTCGATGAGGGCGCGGAAAATTACAATATGCTGGTGTACAGTGATGATAAGGGGCAAACATGGTCTTCGCCGCAGTTTGCGATTGAAGCCGGGGAAGAGGTGCGTGTCAGTGAGCCTGTTTTATGGAGAGCGTCAGATGGCCGGCTCTGGGTGCTGTGGGCCCAGGCGTATCACTGGTATGACGGGCGGCAGGGCGTCTTTTTATCCATATGTGATAATCCGGATGCGGAACCAGGTCAGATGAGCTGGTCGAAACCGGTACGTATTGCCAATGGCTATATTAATACGAAGCCTACAGAGCGATCGGATGGCAGTGTAGTGCTTAATCTGCCCCTGTGGGAGGCCTTTGACAGTGACTATAATTATCTGCCCGAGGAACGCTACAGCAATGTATATGTTACCAGAGATAATGGCGAGAGCTTCCAGTTTTTAGGAAAGGCGGATGTGCCAAATCGGACATTTGACGAGCCTATGATCATTGAGAAGAAGGATGGAAGCTTATGGATGCTGGTCCGTACCGATTATGGGATAGGGGAGAGCTTTTCTTATGACGGGGGCAAAACCTGGACCAAGGGAGTCCCAAGTGAGATTGCAGGCCCCAGTTCAAGATTTTATATCGGAAGACTTCAATCCGGAAATCTGCTGTTGGTGAACCATTACAATTTTAATGGAAGAAGCCATATGACTGCTATGATATCGGAGGATGACGGAACTACCTGGAAAGGGTTCCTGCTTCTGGATGAGAGGATCAATGTCAGCTATCCGGATGTGACGCAGGATCAGGACGGACGAATCTATGTGGTATACGACCACGAGCGGTACGCGGATAAGGAAATACTGATGGCAAGTTTCACGGAGGAAGAGGTAAGGAATGGAAGTCTCTCAGATACAGCGGTTGTGAAGAAGTTGATTAATCAGGCCATGGGGGAGACTCCTTTGAAGGAAGAAATCTCGTTTCTGCATTCTTGGCAATTTAATGCAAGCGACAAGACACAGCCAGTTTCCATAAAGACCAACGGCGTGCATGGATACAGCTATGAATATGGCACGAACGGGATATTTGAGGGGCTTAACACCTATGATACCAATTTGGCGGCATGGACAGACGATGGAGCAAATCCGATGATAGCAAGCTGGTACATGGGGGCGGCATGGGACAAAGATTGTGCTCTTATCTGGCATACTCCCGGTTCTGGTAAGGCTGTGATCACCACCGGCTTTGCATTAGAGCAGAAGGAGAAGGGCGGGAAAATCGCACAGTTTATGGTTGCGCAGCGCCGGAATGGACAATATTATCCGCTTTATCCAGAAAAGGGGAGCTTTGTATGGCAGGAGATTGGACCGGACGATGTGGTAAGCATGCCAGAGATCACAACCAGGATAGAGAAAAACGATGAAGTGGTGTTTGTCCTGCGGGGAGACAATGTACAATTAAAATTCAATCCGAATGTGGTGCTGTATCAGAGCTTAGGAACATCGGAACCGGTGGTTGGTTTTCAGGATTGGCCAAAGGAGACAGAGCAGAAGGATCCTGTGGTGAAGGAATATACGAAAGCGGAATATGAGGAATTCAAGTCTGCCGATGAGACGCCGAAGCTTGAAGGATATGTATTTACCGGTTGGTTTACCAGTGCAGAAGTGGATACGGAAGAAAATATGAAAGCGCATGTGTTGAGGAATGTGGCGGGACTGACAGACAGCGATCTGGTATATGCAAGGTTTGTGGGCGAAAGTATGTTGGATGTGAAAGCGCAGCTGAACGCAGATGCGGACAGCTCATCCGAGGAAGCTCATATGCGTCTCCTTACCACGGCGGATAATCTGGCATATCGTAAGATTGGATTTAAAATTACTATTAACGGGAAAACCAGGGACACTGCCAACAATATTGTATACAGGCAGTTGGATGATACAATAATTAATGGGGTGAAGGAAACGATCACACCGGATTGCTTCCACAAGAATTCTCAATACTTTAAAGCATATACCATCAAGAATATACCGCAGAATTCATTTGATACGAGTATTGAGGTGACGCCTTATCTTGTGACCCTAGACGGAACAACTGTGTATGGGCGGACTGTGTCAAAGACAGTGAACCAGGGGATTGCAGCCAGAGAGAGCAATGTACAGTAGGAGGAAATGAGCATGAAATACGAAGAAGCATCCATGGAGATCTTGTGGCTGCCACAGGAAGATGTAGTGAGAACATCGGATAACAGTCTGACGAATATAGAGAAGGAAGATCCTTCCGATCAGGGGGATTTTGGTAACTGGTGACAGATGGAAAAGGAAAACAGTTCGATTGTAACAGAAAGGTGAAAAAGCGATGGCGAGAAAAAGAAGGAAGGGGAGACTGATATCATTGATAGTGGTATTTGGTATGCTGGTGGGGGGATTTTTCACCGGCCATATCAACTCTGTTTTAGCAGCAGACATTACAAATGATCAGCCGTCCTGGTTTATTGGAAATGGGGAGACCAATCCGCATCCATCCTCCAAGTGGACATGTTTTTATGGAAAAAACGGTAGTTTCTTTAAAATGACGGCACGAGAGGGCGGGAAGGGAAAGTATGTCTGGCATCCGGAGAATGTGGAGGACACTGCATATATGAACAGTTATGCGATGCAGTCCACCAAGGATGCATGGACAGCCCTGGGATTTTATGTGCCGCAGACAGGTATAGCCACCTGTACGACATACGGTTCGAGCAGCATCCATGCCAATGGAGGCAGTTCGGAATTCATGGTTGTTCTGCGCAATGGTTATACAGGGCGTTATTATCCATTGTATCCCAAGGAGGGTGTATGGGAGTGGAAAACGTTGACCGGAAGCAGCACGGAGCCGGATATCCCAAATGGAGCAACCTTATTTGAGGCCTCTGCACAAAAGGGCGATACGATCTTTTATGTTTCTCGGCCTTCCGCTGGAAGGGAGAGGGGATATATCAATATTGTTCCCTCAATTTCATTGACAGATAATGCATCTGCAATGCGTTTTTATCCTGCCAGCGGGGCTTTCACCGGATGGGAGAATCGTCCTGAGGATGATAGTCTGTATGCGCCAACGCTGGGCTTTGACGTCAGTGCAAAGCAGTATCAGCCAGAAAATATACACTATGGCGGTCTGGGGCGGATTGAGGCAGTGCCGAAAGAAGGCGGTGGAACGCGTCTTTGGGCCACAGCCAATGCCGGAGGACTTGCGGAAGGACCGGAGAATTTCATTCTGTTTTATTATAGTGATGACGACGGAAAAACCTGGAGCGATGCTGTGATGGTGAATGATTATGATACAGTTTTTGGTCGTCGTAATGTGCGTGCCCAGGATCACAGCCTGTTTTACAATGAACAGACGGGAAAGCTGTGGCTGATGTTCGCGACAAGCACGGGTTGGTATGATGGCCGTTTTACTACATATCTGACGATGATAGATAATCCAGGCGCTGCAGACATAAAGGATATAACCTGGAGTGAACCTCGTATTCTTATGGATAAGCATGAGATATTGTATGGTGTATCCAATAGCCGACCTGCTGTGCTTAGCGATGGAACCATTGTGATTCCACTGTGGAATTACAATTATGAATCTGCTGGGTTTGCGGGAGCCAATAAGCATTATACACCGGGCAATGAGATTCCGGCACGGTATCAGGTGACAAGCGCTGTTCTGACGGATGCCAATGCAACTTCGTTTACACGTGCAGGCGGTATCGCACTGGCGGAATCGTCAAAGCGTATTTTTGATGAGACATCCATATATCAGAAGGATAGGAACAATCCAAATGAACTTGTGATGGTAAGCCGTGTGCTGGCAGGGCTTGCAGCATTTGAGTCCCATGATAAGGGGGTGACCTGGAGCCAGATGCAGGTGCCCAACAACTCAAACACGTTTAATTTTTGGGCGGATAACGGAGAAAAAAAAGGAACCAGCTCGAACTTTGTCCTGCAGCGTTTGGCTTCCGGGAATTTATTAATGGTCTATCACGATGATACGTCAGGCTACCAGAACCGTGTACGACTGATGGCGCGTATCTCTACGGACAATGGAGTAACCTGGTCAGGCGGTCTGCTTCTGGGAGATGGTTCCTATCCCTATGCTACACAGTCGGAAGATGGAAAGATACACGTTGTCTTTGATAAATACCTCCGTGAAGTGCATCCCCGTATGTACCACACTTCATTTACGGAGGCGGAGGTGCTGGCGGGAGACAGTACCACAATGCAGGAAAGAACGGTAATCTGTCTGTTTACAGGTGAGGTGGGATACAATAAAACAAGATCAATGAGACATTCCGGTCTGTATTCTAAATATGCGGTAGGTCTGACGGATGATGATGCCCATTCTATTGGAGAAGCGGATACAGCGGAATATCTGTATCAGTATGGTTCTGGATTTGATTTTAAATATCTGACAGCCATGGAACCTGCGCCTTACTGGAGGAACGATGATGACACAAATCGGGTGGCGTCATGGTATATGACAGCAACGGGGGAACAGGATTCAGCAATCTGCTGGCGTTCCTTAAGCAATGCGAATGTGAACTATTCCACTGGATTTGGTGATCTCTATCTGACGGATGCCTCGGGAAGCGCAGATGTGATGATCGTTCAAAAGCGCGGTGATACCTATTACCCGCTCTGGCCGGTTCAGGGGGAATTTCAGTGGAAGACGATCCGGGACAAGGAGAGGTTCAGCTTATCCGGGGACAGCGCGATTGACACAGCGGTAAAGCCCTATGATCAGATACTCATGGTTCTGCGGGCAGGAAGCTCACGGGTGACGGTTGATCCGTTGGTAACCTACACTACACAGGTGGGGAGCAATGGGCTGGTCATCAATCATCTGTCAGACACTCTTTTTAAGACATACGAGGAATGGCAGCCAAAGCCTCCGGTGAGCAAGGTAGATATTGAAGTGATTGCAGGTGAAGGAGGGATCATCACCCAGACCGGCGGCAGCAACCAGGTTGGAGAGGACATCACCTTCCAGATCAAGGCGAACGACGGTTATGAGATTACAGACGTGATCGTGGACGGCGTTTCCGTAGGAAGAACGACCCGGTATACCTTTACGGATCTTCAAGAGAACCATACCCTGGAAGCGAGATTTGACAAGGTCTCCGGAAAAGAGGACGATGACAACAAGGACAATTCCGACAAGAATGATCCGGACAAGAATAATCCGGACAAGAACGCTCCGGACGGCTCCAATGGCAGTCAGACTTCCGCTCCCAGGACAGAGGATACGGAGGATCTGTCATTGCCAATGGCATTCCTGCTGTTGTCCGCAGCAGGCCTTGGAACGATCATGCGATATAGACGCAGGAAAGGAAGAATTGGATGAAGACATATTTGAAACGGCACTGGCAGATGTATCTGATGTTTCTTCCGGCCGCAATACTCATCCTGATATTTAACTACGTTCCCATGTACGGCACGGTGCTGGCCTTTAAGGAGTTTTCTCCCAGGGCCGGCATCCTTGGAAGCCGGTGGGTGGGACTTGCGAATTTTAAAGCGCTGTTCTCCAACCCCTACTTCTTTACCGTTCTGGGGAATACATTGAAGATCAGTCTGCTGAAATTCGCTGTGGGATTCCCCATTCCGATACTGCTGAGCCTGATGCTCAACGAGGTGCGCAGCAAGAAATTCAAGCGGACCGTGCAGACCGTATCCTACCTGCCCTACTTTATCTCCTGGGTGGTAGTGGCCGGGATTCTGATCAACATCTGCAGTATAGAGGGAGGCTTCATCAACCAGATCATCACTTTCTTCGGAGGGAAACCTGTGAATTTCTTCGGGGAGGGCAAGGCCTTTGTGGGGCTTCTGGTGGTGTCGGACATCTGGAAGGGGGCCGGCTGGGGAACCATCATCTACTTTGCGGCTTTGTCTGGAATTGATCCGTCCATCTATGAGGCGGCCATGATTGACGGGGCGAACCGCAGGCAGCGGATTGGTTATATCATTCTGCCGTCGCTGGTGCCAGCCATCTCCATCAATCTGCTGCTGACCTGCAATAACTTCATGTATGCGGGCTTTGACCAGATCTTCAACCTGTATAACCGGACGGTCTATGCAAGCGCGGATATTATTGACACTTATGTCTATCGGATCGGTATTACCGATGGCAGATATGAGATGTCCACCGCTCTGGGGCTGTTCAATTCCGTGATTACGGTGACATTGATTCTGGTGACGAACAAATTGATTCATAAGTTTGGAGGACGTGGATTATGGTGAGAAGAAAATGTTCCGGAAGGGAGCGGGCATTTCAGCTGGTCAATGGATTTTTTCTGTGCCTAGTGGCCCTTGTGACCGTGTTTCCCATCCTGTATGTGCTGTGGAAATCCCTGACCTCCTACTCGGTAGACCCCATGGGGATTCGAACCACGATGCTCGACCTGGGCGCTTATCAGTATATTTTTCGGGATGACTCCATCTTAAAGGCATTTTTTCTGACTGCAGGAGTAGTGATCGTGTCCACGGTTCTTCATGTGCTCGTCACCATGCTTGCGGCGTATCCCCTTTCCAAAAGCAGCCTGAAGGGAAGGAAAGCCATGCTGGCATTTGTTCTGATAACCATGGTGTTTTCCGGCGGTCTGATGCCCTATTATATTCTCATCGGCAATCTGGGGCTTCGGAATAATCTGCTGGTCTACATTATCCCGGGGCTTGTGTCCGGTTTCAACATCATCGTGGCACGGAATTTTATCACAGGGATTCCAGACAGCCTGGAGGAGTCGGCGAAGATGGACGGGGCTTCGGATTTCACCGTATTTTTCCGTATCGTTCTGCCCTTGTCCAAACCCATCATCTGCACCATTGCCCTGTGGTTTGCGGTGGCCAAATGGAACGACTGGATGACCGGGCTTCTGTACATCCGTCAGGCGGATCTGAAGCTTTTACAGAATGTGCTGCGGGATATGCTGATCAGCGGCTCCGGCATGAATGACGCACTGGGACTTGGAACCAGTGAAAAATTCATGCTGATGGAAAATATCAAGATGGCGGTCATCATTGTGGCTACGGTACCGATTCTGTGTATCTATCCCTTTGTGCAGAAATATTTTATCAACGGCACAATGCTTGGGGCAGTCAAAGAGTGAGTGAGAAAAAGAGGAGTAAAAACGTGAAAAAAATATTGATTGATACAGATATTGGAGATGATATTGATGATGCCCTTGCCATCACCCTGGCCTTTGGCTTAAAGGCGGAAGTGGTGGGCATTACCACAGCATTTCTGAACACTCAGCTTCGGGCCAGGCAGGCCAACAAGCTGCTGGAGCTGCTGGGAGCCCATGATGTGCCGGTGTACGCGGGCTGTGGGGATTCTCTGGAGAAGAAAAATGACACCGAGCGGATGATCTGCCAGTATACGCCGGATCTTGTGGATGCAAGGTTTTTACCGGAAAATCCCGGAGAAGGGGCAGAGGGACAGGCGGCGGTGGATTTTATCATTGAGATGGCAGATCAGTACAAAGAGGAGCTGACCATCGTGGGACTTGCGCCGATGACGAATATTGCGAGAGCTATCCGAAAGGCTCCGGAGAGTATGAAGAAGGTGGGGCGTATCGTGCTGATGGCGGGTTCCTTTTTTGAACAGTTTATCGAGTGGAACGTATTGTGCGACCCAGAGGCAGCCAAAGTGGTGCTGGGCTTCGATGTGCCGGTGTATTGCCTTGGGACGGACGTCACGGTGCCATGTACAGTGACGGAGGAGGAGTATCAGCGGATGATCGCCGGCGGCAGTACGCCCCTGGCGGAGTATCTGTCCGACGTGGTGAAAAAGTGGGTGAGCTGTTCCGGGCGTATTCCCATACTGCACGACCCGCTGGCGGTGTACGCGGCGGTTGCGGGAAAGTATATCGAATATGAGGAGCATACCATAGATGTGGAGCTGGGAGGTACCTACTGCCGGGGACTGACGCTGAATCTGGACAATGTGTACCGGTATGAGGCGGATCAGTTGCAGAAGAGACGGATTTTCGTGGGAAAAAATGTGGATGCGGCGGCCTTTAAACAAGACTTTTTTAAGATTGTTTTTGGCGCAGAGTAAGGAGGAAACAGAAGTATGAAGAAGAGAATCGTATCGTTTTTTATGGCTGTGCTGGCATGTTCCATGGCGGCGGCCGGCTGCAGCGGAAAGGGGGACGGAGCGAAGGAGGGCGATGTGAGCGTTATCAGCATCTTCTCCCATGATCTGGACAAATTCGACGGTGCGGATAAGGATCGTGTCTGGGAATATATAGAGGAGCAATGCGGCGCAAAGCTGGAGATCGCCGGCGCGCCCATGAACGGGTACAACGAGAAGGTCAACCTGATGGTGAATAACTTTGAGGCTCCGGACATTTTCTTTTATCTTCCGGAGAACAGCGACACCTATTATAAGTGGGCCCAGGAGGAGATGATGGTGGATCTGGCGGAGTATGTGAAGGATGATTCCCAGTATCCCAATCTGTACAAGCTGATCTACGATGAGCGGTACAAGAATCTGGTCTACGACGGCAAGCATACTCTGGTTCCGCGTCTGACAGTGGACTGCAACTGGGGGATCTATGTCCGCCAGGACTGGCTGGACAATCTGCACATGGAGCAGCCGAAGAACCTGGAAGAGCTGTATGACGTGATGTATGCTTTTACTTATAAGGATCCGGACAGGAACGGTGTGAATGATACCTATGGAATCGGCGGCAGCACGGAGTATTACTGGTTTATGCCTATCTATGCAGCCTACCAGGCGAAGCCGGACTGGAATTACAGCGCTGATGGCAATACCATGGAGTATATGAGCTTTACTGAGGAATTCCGCCAGTTTGTCCGTTATATGCGAGGCTGCTATGAGGATGGTCTTGTGATGAAGGATTTCTACACCAAGACAGACGATATGAAAATAGAGGATTTTGCTTCCGGCAAGGTGGGAATCCTGGTGCACAACGGGGCGGAGCATGTGCAGAATATCATGCAGAAAACCTCCCAGGCCAGCCCCCACGCGGTGGTGGATGTGCTGGATATGGTGGAGGGTCCCGCCGGCAAAAACATCCATGGCTGGGGCGGCTGGTGGGGCGGTTACTCCATTTCCGCCGAATGCAAGGATATCCCGGCGGCTCTCCGTGTGCTGGATTATCTGGTGGGAGAAGAGGGAAGCCGGACACGCTATTATGGCATCGAGGGTGTCCATTACACGGTAAAGGACGGAGAGATCGTCATCACGGAAGAGAACGCCGCCAACCGGAAAGCGGAGGGCGCGGATCGTTTCAGTGTCATCAAGGTGGACGGGGTGGAATATCCCTACGGTTCCTACGCGTGGGGACCGTGGTTTGGCTCTCTGCGCACCTTTGGTGCGGATGGCATTCATGTCTATGATGATTACTCCTACTATCAGTGGGGGGAGCTGGCGGAGAAGATCACCGGCTATATCGACGGAAGCCTGCAGTCGGCGGACATGACCAATGTGGCGGTGAATGACAAGGAGTTTTACCAGATCATGAATCTGCTGAAGGATCATGCGGCCACCTATATTCTCAACGCGATTGTAGGGGAAAAGAATGTGGATTCCGACTGGGACGCTTACTTGAAAGAGGCCGAAAATCTTGGCTATGAGATGGCGCAGAAGAAGGCTTATACGATCATGCAGGAATTGGGGCGGTGACAATGAGAAGAAGAGGAAAAAGCATCCTGGCTCTGGGGCTGGCACTCTTGCTTGCGGCAGGGGCATGCGGGATGCCGGACAGAGGCGGAAAAATGAATACCACAGGAATTACCGACAGCAGCACCCTTGCCGTGGATCGGGATCTGTTTTATGGAGTGTGCTATTGCGCCTATGAAAATGAAGTGTGGCGGGGACAGGATTCCTTGCAGGGTGTGACTGCCATGGAGGGCCTTGGGGCCAGAACCTTTCGGCTGTGGATGTGCTCCAACTATATAATGGAGGATCCCGGAACCTTCCGGGAGGACAGTGTGGCGGTGATGAAGAAGATCATTGCGGACGCAAAAGGGCGGGGAATCCAGGTGATCGGAATGAACAATACCTGGTTCAATGGCAGCAACGATTACATGGCTGTTCCGGTGAGAAATCTGACGGAAGGCTCCAACTATGAGCGGTTTCTTCTGAATTACGAGGAGACCTGGTATCAGATTGCGGCAAAATTTCCAGAGATCACCCTGTGGGAGATCGGCAATGAGTGGAACGGGGACAGGTTCTGCCATCCCTACGAATATGAGAGCACCGGTCTGATCTACACGTTTACGGAGAAGGCAAACATCACAACAGACATGCTCTACTACGCCAGCAAGGGGATTCATCGGGCCAATCCGGAGGCGCTGACGGTGCTGGGCGGCCTGGTGGACGTGTATGAGGATGGGTATGGAAATGCCAAGAACTTTCTTGTTAAAATATATGACAATATAGCCGGCGGCCAGTGGCCTTCCACCGACCCGGACTGCTATTTCCAGATTGCGGCCTGGCATCCCTACAACCACAGCGGAACCCCGTCCGATTCCTGGGTGGAGCATCAGAAGGAGATCTATCAGCTGATCATAGAGCGGGAAGGACACGATAAGCCGGTGCTCTACACGGAATTGGGCTTTAGCGATTACGGGAATGAAGAGACGGATGCGGAGCAGGAGGCAGCTGTAAAGGACACGTTGGCTCTGATCCGGGATGAACTGCCCTTTGTCCAGTCTGTCCACTGGTTCCGGATGTTTGACGAGGCCAGTGCGGCCAGCTGGGGCGGACTTATGGAGACGGGCTTTGGACTTTTTACCGAGCCGGATGACCATGGAGTATTCAATTTAAAGAAAAAGGGAGAGGCCTTCCGGGAGATGGCTGGGGGAAAGGGAGAATTTAAGTGATAGTTCAGCCATAGCCAACAGAACGGATGAATGGAGTGGGGGAAGATTTTTTGACAAAATCGAACATAGTAGTTTTATTTTTTCATAAAATGGACTATAATAAGACCGAAAGTATCCGATTATTTAAACGAAAGGCACGGGAATAATCCATGTTTGATGCAAACCTTTGTTTCTCCATGAGTCACCGTAACATTTACGATTATCAAGTAGATTACCATACGCATGACTGCTACGAGATTGTCTATTATGTGGATGGCACAGGAGTATCCAAGATCAGTGAGACGGAATACCCCTATGGGTCTCACACCTTTTGCATCATAAAGCCCAATACAAAGCACTGTGAGTGGACAACCTCGGTGGTCAATCTGATGTATCTTGGTTTCAATTACGACGAGCAGCTTGGGCCGCTGCCCAATTGTCTGCTGAAGGATGATGAAAGGCATACCGTGTATAAGCTTATGACTAGGATACAGGCGGAGCTGCAGGGGCAGAAGCTTCACTATGATACCATGCTCCCGCTCCTGCAGATGGAATTGGTGGTGACGCTGCTGCGGCTGATCAGTAATGCACCCAATGTGGCAAAAAAGTCCAGGGACTGTATGAGCTACGTGACAAATTTTATCAACTCCAATTTTATGAATCCCATTGAACTGGAGGAGCTCTCCAAGAGCATTGGATACAGCTATCATCATTTTCGCCATATTTTTAAAGAATTTTATGGAATCTCTCCAAAACAGTATATTCTGAATGTGAGGATCAACCATGCCAAGCTGCTTCTGCAGCAGGGGGATCTGTCGGTAAACGAGATTGCCAGGATGTGCGGATTCGAGAGCGCATCCCAGTTTATCGCCACATTCAAGAAGAACATTGGGCAGACGCCATTAAATTATAAGCACGCCGCTGCCAATTTTGAGGAGCGGGCGCAATATTATGCAAAGGAAGAGGAGTAAGATGATGTTTATCGAGATTCACAGTGATGCAGTCCGTTTTACAGGAAGATGGAAAAAGTACGATCATATGGCGGTGACGACCGCTCCGGGAAGCATGGTGGAATTTGCTTTCACCGGGAAAAGTGCAGTGATGCATTTTGATATGGAGACCAATCGGCACCCTTATGGCCACCTATGGGTATGGGTGGACCAGGGAGCGAGAGTGGAAGTGCCCATGGAACGATTCCTTCGGGTGACGGCTGCGGAGGATGGGAACCATGTGGTTCACGTAGTATACAAGAGCTCGTCGGAGATTCATCACAGGTGGTATCAGCCTTTGGAGGGCAAGGTGTCCTTCCTTGGAGTTGATGCCCAGGGAGAAGGCGTGCTCCCGGAGGACAAGCGCAAGACCATCGAATTTATCGGCGATTCGATCACGGAGGGTGTGCTGATCGATGCCTTTTACCATCCAGAGACCTTTGACCAGTGGAACCGCCCCTGGCAGGACGATTCCATGGCCACCTACGCCTGGCTGACGGCGGAGAAGCTGGGGCTTCGACCCATCATCATGGGCTATGGAGCGGTTGGCGTCACAAAGAGCGGCTGCGGTTCCGTTCCGAAGGCAGCAGCAGCCTATCCCTTCTGCTTTGACGGAGAGCCTATGGAGAGTGCCAATGCGGATTATATTGTGATCAATCACGGCGCAAATGACAGTGGAAGCCCTGCGGAAGTGTATGTCAGGGAGTACATAGACCTGATCCGGCTGGTTCGGGAGCGGAACAGGAACGCTGTGATCATCTCGCTGTCGGCATTCTGCGGCGTGTATCCCAGAGAACTGGAGCAGGCCATCGCCGATTACAACAGAGAGAGCGGTGATCAGGTACGCTTTATCGACAGCGCCGGCTGGATTCCGGCGGAACCGCTGCATCCGCTGCGGGACGGACACGAGATTGTGGCGGAGCGGCTGTCTGGGATTCTGAAGGACTTGATATTTTAAAATTAATCTATATGAACCCAGAAGCAGAAGAGAGCGCACCATACCTGAACGTAATAAAATGGTATTTGAGGACGACGAGAGAATAAATTTAGTGAATTTTTGAGAAATCACTTGTAATTTTCTTCCAAGCGTGCTAAAGTAAAGAAAATTAATATTTACCTGGAGAGATGGAGCAGGGTTTTTGTATGGCAGAAATGCCATATAAGAGCCATGCTCTTTTTTGCGTCATAGAGGAACAGCAGAATATTTTGAAAGAGAGCAGCATATCTTATCGTAAACCACAAATTAAGATAGAAAATGGATGGCGTTTCCGATAAGAGGCAAATGAGTGGAGAATGAGAATTCGTGTTCCGGCGGGCATACTCGCGGGAGATGAAATAAATTTAGGAGGCAGAATATGAAATATGATGTGGTAATTATCGGAGCGGGCGTCTGCGGCAGTGCTATCGCCCGGGAGTTGTCCCGGTATCAGCTGAAGGTGGCTGTGCTGGAGAAGGAGGAGGACGTGTGCTGCGGCACCTCCAAGGCCAACAGCGGCATTGCCCATGCAGGCTTTGACGCGGAAAACGGAACGCTGATGGCCAAGCTGAATGTGGAGGGCAGCCGGATGATGGAGGAATTGTCAAGGGAGCTGGACTTTCCTTTTCAGAAAAACGGATCCCTGGTGCTGTGCTTCGCCGAGGAGGACAGGCCAAAGCTGGAAAAGCTGTATGAGCGGGGCATAAAAAACGGCGTTCAGGAGCTGTGTATTCTTACAGGGGAAGAAGTGCGGGCTCTGGAACCGAACATTTCGGATGAGGTAGTGGCGGCATTGTATGCACCCACCGGGGGGATTGTGTGTCCCTTTGGACTGACCATCGCCATGGCGGAAAACGCCTGTGTCAACGGCGTGGAATTCTTCTTTGACACGGCCGTGACAAAGATTGAGAAAACGGCGAATGGCTGGAAGGTGGTTGCCGGGGAACAGACATTTGAGAGCAGCTATGTGGTGAATGCAGCCGGCATCTACGCGGATGTGTTCCACAATATGGTCAGCGAAAAGAAGATACATATTACTCCAAGGCGGGGCGACTACTGCCTTCTGGACAAGAGCACCGGCGACTTTGTGAGGCACACGGTGTTCCAGCTTCCTGGAAAATACGGTAAGGGCGTGCTGGTAGCTCCCACAGCCCACGGAAACACCCTGGTAGGTCCGACAGCTGTGGAGATTGATGAGCGGGAGGGAACCAACACCACCCGGGAGGGGCTGGATGAACTGCAGGAGAAGGCCAGATTCAGTGTTAAAAATCTGCCCTTAAACCAGGTAATCACTTCCTTTGCGGGACTTCGGGCCCATGAGGACGGCGGCGAATTCATCATTGAGGAAGTGGCGGACGCGAAAGGCTTTATCGACTGTGCCGGAATTGAATCCCCGGGTCTTACCAGCGCCCCGGCAATAGGAAGAATGGTGGCGGACATCATCGCTACGCAGGCACACCCAGCGAAAAATGAGAATTTCTGCGGCACGCGAAAGGGCGTTTTGAATCCGGATAAACTGACGGCGGAGGCACGTGCAGCGCTGATCAAGGAACAGCCGGCCTACGGAACCATTATCTGTCGCTGCGAGATGGTGACAGAGGGAGAGATCATAGACGCCATCAACCGTCCGCTGGGCGCGAAATCCTTGGATGGCGTGAAGCGCAGAACCAGGGCAGGAATGGGAAGATGCCAGGCGGGCTTCTGTTCCCCAAAGACCATGGAGATACTTGCCAGAGAACGCCGGGTTTCCCTGGAGACAGTCACCAAGTCCGGCGGCGGTTCCGTCATTATCCGTGGAACCAACAAGGACAGTCTGTAGGAGGTGGCGTATATGAGCAAACAGGAGACAATGGCTGGAAAGACAACGGCATGTACGCCAGGTGGACAGGAGTATATGAGTGACCGGGAGACGCTGGTTGGGAAGGAGAATATGTGCATGACGGATATACAGGAGGCAGGAATGAGAAGAAAAAGCTATGACATTGTTGTAGTTGGAGGAGGCCCGGCTGGACTTGCCGCAGCGCTGGAGGCAAAAAGAAACGGCGCTGACAGTATCGTTATACTGGAGCGCGACCGGGAGCTGGGCGGCATCTTAAATCAGTGCATCCACAACGGCTTCGGTCTGCATACCTTCAAGGAGGAGCTGACAGGCCCGGAATATGCCGGACGTTTTATCAAACAGGTGCAGGAAGAGAACATAGAATACCTTTTAAATACCATGGTAATGGACATCTCCAGGGAGAAGGTGGTCACTGCCATGAACCGTGAGGAGGGGCTTTTCGAGATACAGGCAGGTGCTGTAGTGCTTGCCATGGGATGCAGGGAGCGCTCCAGAGGAGCTTTGAATATTCCGGGCTATCGTCCCGCCGGCGTATTTTCCGCAGGAACGGCACAGCGTCTTGTGAATATGGAAGGTTATCTGCCGGGCCGCGAAGTGGTGATCTTAGGTTCCGGAGACATTGGTCTGATCATGGCGCGCCGGATGACCCTGGAAGGCGCTAAGGTTAAAGTGGTTGCAGAGCTGATGCCCTACTCGGGCGGTTTGAAGCGTAACATTGTACAGTGTCTTGACGACTATGGCATTCCTTTAAAATTAAGCCATACCGTCATTGACATCCAGGGAAAAGACAGGCTGACCGGCGTGACGCTGGCACAGGTGGATGAGAAACGCAGACCCATACCGGGAACGGAGGAATTCTATTCCTGTGACACTTTACTGTTATCCTGCGGACTGATCCCAGAGAACGAGCTTTCCAGAGGCATGGATGTCGCTATGAATCCAGTGACCTCCGGTCCTGTGGTGAACGAAAGTCTGGAGACAAGCGTGGAAGGCGTTTTCGCCTGCGGAAACGTGCTGCATGTCCACGATCTGGTGGATTTCGTGTCCCAGGAGG